>DYNT01000030.1 GCA_020720905.1 Micavibrio aeruginosavorus | reverse complement strand
CTTTAAATCGCGAGAGAAGTTCTTTAAGGCTAATGGCGCCCGTTACCTGTAATAGCACGACATAAAAGGCTGATGAAAGCCCTATGATAAGGGCAAGGCCTATTATTTTATCCCAAAGAGGCGTGTCCGTGAACAAAAAGGCTGTTTTTTTACAACTGAAGTAGGTCAGGGCGCTCATGCCGCCTGCGCTGATCAAAAGGCGAGGCAGGCGTTTTAACAGCGCCTCATCGGCTAGCTTCTCGCCGTGCGCGCTCAACTTTCCATAAAGGAGGAGGACGTTAAGCCACGTTGCGGCGCTGGTCGCCAGCGCCATGCCAACATGCTCAAGCCAGCCCATAAGGATGACTGCAAGGGCGACGTTTGCCGCCATGCACACGATGGCGATTTGAACAGGCGTCTTGGTGTCTTGATAGGAAAAGAAACGCGCCGAGAAAATCTTGGCGAGCAAAAAGGCGGGCACGCAAAGACTATAGGCTGAAAGCGTCGCCGCTGTTGCAAGCGTGTCTTGATGCGTGAAGGCTCCGTGTTCGAAAAGCGTTTGAATAATAGGCTTTGCGGCAAGGCCAAGGCCAATGGCGGCGGGAAGACCAAGGATAAGAGAAAACTCAACAGCGCGGCTGATCGTGTGGCGGATTGCACTGCCATCGCCGTTTGTCTCATGCTTAGAGAGGATGGGCAAAAGCGTGGTGGCCACCGCCACGCCGATGATACCCAATGGCAATTGATTAAGCCGATCCGCATAATAAAGATACGACACCGCGCCCGTCGGCAGCATAGAGGCCAGAATGGTGGTGAGCAGCAGATTGATTTGCGTCGCGCCCGCGCCCACCGCGCCGGGGCCTATATTCTTAAACAACTGGCGACAGGCCAGCGACAGATGCGGCCTTATAAGGGGAATGTTGATCTGCGCGTTGCGACAGCTGATCGTAAGCCAAAGCGCCTGCGCCGCGCCAGAAATCACCATGCCCCACGCCAAAGCCTCAGCGACATTCCAGCTAAAGAAACTGCTGAGGAGGAGGGCGGCGATCATGATAATGTTGAGCATGATGGGGGCCGCTGCGCCAGGGCTAAAGCGGCCATGCGCGTTCAAAACGCCGCTTTGCAAAGCGGTGATGGAAATCAAAAGCAGATAGGGAAACGTGATAAGGCTGTATTTTACGGCCAGCGCGAATTTGACAGGCTCGTCATGAAAGCCGGGAGCAATAAGGCGCAGAACCCATGGCATCAGCAGCATGACAAGGATGGTGAAGGGAACCAGCAACGTGATCATCAGCGCCAAAGCTTCTCCGGCGAAAAGCTTGGCAGCTTCATCGCCGTTGCGCTCTTTTTCCGATGCGTAAAGGGGCACAAACGCCGCTGAGAAAGCGCCTTCGGCAAACAGACTGCGGAACAAGTTGGGTAAGCGCTGCGCCACAAAGAACGCGTCAGCCTGCGCGCCCGCCCCTAAAAAAGCCGCCGTCAATGTGTCGCGGACAAAGCCCGCAATGCGGCTGAGCATTGTAAAACCACTGACTGTGGCAAGGGCGCGAGCGAAACTCATGCGGTCTCGTTACAAAGAGGAAAAGACATAGAGTTGATAATACAAGCAGCCAGCCAAAGCCAGACACAAAGCGGGGGCAAAGGGAAACTCTTTCGCGCCGCTCATATGCTTCCAAAACAGACCCATCGCCGCCCCCAAGAGGCCCGCGATGATCAAAAACCACGGTATCATCATGGCGGGCAGCCACAAACCAGCGGCGGCAAAAAATTTCACGTCGCCCAGCCCCAGCATCTCACGCCCGCGCCACTTGCTGTACACGATGGCGAGCAAAAGCCCCATGCCCAACAAGCCCGCTGATCCAACAAGCCCCATAAAGAGATCGCCTTGCCCTAAGATAAGGCCTGTCACGCCCAGAAGACCAAGCGTTATATTCAAGCCGTCTGGGATAATCCCAAAAGCTAAATCGATCATCGCAATGGCGGGCAACAGACCTAACGCCAAGCAAAGAGGGATAAGGACGGGGGACCATCCTGCAATGGCGATGGCGATAATGCCCAGCACAAAGCCCGACACTTCGACGGCGGGTTGCATCCATTGCCCTGTTTTTTTGCCACAAGGACAGGGGAAGGACTTCAAAGCGGGTCTTAAAAGCCACCCAAACAGAGGAAAATACTCATGAAGCTGCAGGGGCCTTAAGCAAAAAAAGCAATGGGGCAGGCGGCTTTCTCCAGGCAATCTGTCAGCCGAGCGATAGCCAAAATGCGCCGCAAGCGAAGCCGAGACAAGCCCCAGCCCTCCGCCAGCCAGAAGATTGAAAAGGATTGTGAGAAAGTTATTTTCTTCCATCGTGAATCACCTCATTGACCATGAACGTGAATACCTATAAATCTAAAACAAGAAATTGCCTATCAAAATGCCCGATTCTAGGGCTTTCACGATCATGGGAGAGAAAAACATGAACAGGACTCGTACCTTGGCCTTTCTGTCTTCGCTGACGCTTGGTGTTTTGCTTTCATTTTCTGCTGTGGCGGCAACGCAGGCCGCTAGACCTGAAAATGTTATGAAGGTTCTAACGGGCAATAAAGACTTAAGCCAATTTGCCGCTCTGGTAGAAAAAGCAGGCCTTGAAAGTGAACTTACAAGCAAAGAGGCCAGACTGACCGTTTTTGCCCCTAATAACGCCGCGATGGAAAAGCTTTCCAGCGATGTTCTTGCTCGCGCCAAAGAATCCAAAGATGGCCTTAAAAATCTTGTTCGCTATCATATGATTAACGGCAGCGTTGTGTTTTCTGCAAACATTAAGGGGCGTCGCGCCTCGCCTAGCTCTGCCTCTGGCGATATGATTGGTTTTGATGGAACGGGCAAGACATTGAAGGTTGGTGAGGCCACCATTGTTGCCGAAGACCAAGGCTCTATGAACGGCGTGGTTCAGGTTATTAGCGCCGTCCTTATTCCAGACTCGCTTAAAGACCCTAAAATTAAAGAAGCTCAAAAGGCAAAAGAAGAAGAGGCCATGAAGGCGCGCATGGAAGAACATCAGCCTTTAATGGATAAGCAACCCAAGGAAAAAGATGCTGACGAAGCTGCACTAAAGGCTACAGCGCCCAGCACAGGAGAACCAGCGCCACTCACGACTCCTGCGCCAAAAGAGGAAAAGAAAGGCCTTCTGAAAAAGCTTTTCGGGTCTTAAGGGTTTAGGCCATCTTCTTGTTATGTTATAGCATGCTGGGTTTGTTCGCAAAACAAATTGTTGGGCCCGCTGGCTTCCTTTTTATGCGAGGGCGCAAAGGTTAGCCCTTAATCCGCCGGACAGCCTCGGCAATATCGTCTTGCCGCATCAAGGATTCCCCAATCAGAAAGCAGTTCACGCCTGCGTTGCTCATGCGCTGCAAATCCTTGGCATCTTGAAAGCCGCTTTCACTGATAATCAAACGGCCAGAGGGAGACAAGGCAGCAAGCCTTTCCGTTGTGGCCAGATCAATGGCCAGCGTTTTCAGGTTGCGGTTATTGATGCCAATAAGGCCAGAGGAAGGCAGGCGCAGCGCACGCTCCATTTCTGCTTCATCATGCACTTCGATCAGCGTATCCATGCCATAGGCCGTGGCGGCTGCCTGCATCTCGGTGGCCAGCGCATCGTCAAGCAAAGCCATGATCAAAAGAATACAATCCGCGCCAAGAGCCCGCGCCTGCGCGACTTGCCAAAGATCAACCATGAAATCCTTACGCAAAGCGGGCAGGGCGCAAGCCTCCCGCGCTTGCCCCAGAAAATCATTATGGCCTTGAAAATAGGTTTCTTCGGTCAGAACAGAAAGGCACGCCGCCCCACCCGCCTCATAGGCCTTGGCGATAGCGGCGGGGTTAAAGTCAGCGCGAATAAGCCCCGCAGAAGGCGAGGCTTTCTTAATCTCGCAAATAAGGCCGAACGTGCCACACTCCGCCTTGGCTTGAAGGGCGCGTGCAAAACCACGAGCGGGCAGGGTGTCCTTGGCAGCGCGATCCATGGCGGCAAAAGGCATCAGAGCCTTTTCCTTGGCGACTTGTTCTCGCCGTACATCGCCTATTTCGGTTAGTTTATTGGTCATGCCGCACGATAAAGTGAAAAAGGACAATAATCAATCACGAGAGAAAAACCCGTGTTTCTCACTATTTCCTGATTTTCCCTTGTCCTTGAACGTCTTTCCATGTTGCCATAGGTCAGAAAGTGCTTTAGAGAGCAATCTTGCACATAAAAATGCTAAGGTGAATCATGACCGAAAAGATTGCTGTTTTGGGGTTGGGCTATGTCGGGCTACCAATGATGATCGGTATGGCACGGCATTTTGATGGCGTTGTTGGTTTTGATATCAATCAGCCTCGCGTTGCCGCCTTGAAAACCTTCCATGATTGGACGGGCGAAGTTGAAAGCCGTGAGCTTCAAACAACGACCGGCCTCATCACCGATAGGCCTGATGATATGCTGGATTGCAGTCTGTTTATCGTGACGGTTCCAACGCCTATCGATCAAGCCAAACGGCCTGATTTAACGCCTGTCCTTGGTGCTTGCCGGACGATTGGCGAGCTTTTAAAGAAAAGGACGGCGGCGCAGGGGAAGGCTTCTCTGACGCCCCTTATCGTGCTTGAATCGACGGTTTATCCAAGCTTGACCGAAGAGCTATGCGGCCCCGAAATTGCAAGAATATCTTGTCTTCGTCAAAGCGTTGATTTCAAGATGGGCTATTCGCCAGAGCGCATTAATCCGGGCGATAAAGTCAATCGCCTAGAAACTATTATGAAGATTGTCAGCGCAGAAGATCAAGAGAGTCTTGACCGCGTTGAAGCCGCCTATGGCGCTGTGATTACGGCTGGGCTTTACCGCGCCAGCAGCATTGCCGTTGCCGAATGCGCCAAGGTTTTGGAAAACACGCAGCGCGATATCAACATCGCGCTCATGAATGAGCTGGCCATCATTTGCGAAAAGATGAATCTTCGCACGCATGATGTTCTGGCGGCGGCGGGGACGAAGTGGAATTTCCTGAAGTTCACACCGGGGCTTGTCGGTGGGCATTGCATCGGGGTTGACCCCTATTATCTGACGGCGCGGGCGGAGGAGCTGGGCTATAACCCGCAAGTGATTTTATCGGGGCGCAGGATTAATGACGGCATGCCCGTCTTTATCGCGCAAAAGATTATGAAGATGCTGGTGAAGGGCGGGCGCATGAAGTCTACGGCTCGCGTGGGCATTTTGGGGCTGGCCTTTAAGGAAAACGTGCGCGACTTGCGCAACAGCCGCGTGCCGGAAATTGTGCGCGAGCTGGAAAGTTTTGGCGTTGAGGTCATGGTTTTTGATCCTGTCGCCGACCCCGCGCACGCCATGCACGAATATAATCTGCCTTTATGCAAGCGCGAGGACTTAAAAAATCTGGATGCGCTTGTTCTGGCTGTGTCGCATCAAGCGATTTTAGACGATTTACAAGGGTTCGTGAACGATATCGCGGCGGGGGGCATTGTTGTGGATATTAAATCCGCTATCAATCCTGCATCTCTTCCCTCTAACGTACAGTATTGGAGTTTGTAATATGAAAGTTCTCATCACCGGCGCGGCTGGCTTTATCGGATCAACGCTTGCCTTGAAGCTTTTTGAGCGGGGTGATGAGGTTGTCGGCATCGATAACCTGAATGATTATTATGATGTGAATCTGAAAAAGGCTCGCCTTGAGCGCGTGCGTCAAGCGGGGGGCAAGGCGTTCACCTTTCACCAGCTGAACATCGCGGATAAAGACTCGATTCTGGCGTTGGAAGAAAGCTGCAAGGACGTCACGCATATCATGAACCTTGCCGCGCAGGCGGGCGTGCGTTATTCGCTGATTAATCCTTTTGCTTACGTTGAAACGAACGTGATGGGGTATGTGACGATTGCCGAGTTGGCACGCCGCCTGCCGAAGTTGGAGCAATTTGTCTATGCCAGCTCATCATCAGTTTATGGCGGCAATACTAAGACCCCGTTTTCGGTTGAAGATCCCGTCGAAAAGCCCGTTTCCCTTTATGCGGCCACCAAGCGCGAGAATGAGCTGATCGCCCATACTTACGCGCATTTGTATAAGATGCCATGCACAGGCTTGCGCTTCTTTACGGTCTATGGGCCTTGGGGTCGCCCCGATATGGCCGCGTATTTATTCACCAAGAACATCATCGCGGGCGAGCCGATCCCCGTCTTCAATCACGGGAATATGCGCCGTGACTTTACCTATATCGATGATATTGTCGCGGGTGTCATCGGCGTGTTCGATAACCCGATGACGCTGGAGGAAGGCAAAGTGCCAACGCGCCTTTACAATATCGGTAACTCGCACACGGAAACGCTGATGGACTATATTGGCGAGATCGAAAAGGCGCTTGGCAAAAAAGCTATTTATGACTTTTTGCCCATGCAGGCGGGCGATGTGCCTGCCACCTCGGCGGATATTGAGGCGACCAAGCGCGACTTTGGCTTTGCCCCCACCACAACGATCCGCGAAGGAATCCCCAAGTTTATCGAGTGGTATAAGACCTATCATGGGGTTTAATAGAGTTTTAGCGCTCCGGCCTATCGGTTCGGACTTGCAAAGACTTCGTGAAGCGTTAAACTAGGTGCAGTCCCACCAACCATGCGATTCGTTCCATGACAGACGTTCAAGAACCAAGCCCATCGTCCGAACCGTCGATGGAAGAAATTTTAGCCTCAATCCGCCGCATCATCGCGGATGAAAAGGATCCTGTGACGGCGGCTGCCATCGTTCCTGAAGAAGAGACTTCTAAGGAAGATGTTTTAGAGCTGACCCAAATGGTTGAGGATGATGGCTCGGTTGTGGATCTAAGTGTGCAGACGCTCGCGCCTGAGCCTGAGCCTTCTGTGCCGCCTGCTGATGCGCTGGATTTTGATCCTGTCCCCGCCGCGCCACCGCCTGGAGCTGATGAATCGTTGATATCTCATGATGCGGCGCAGGCGGCAACATCGTCCTTGGCTGCCTTGGCCAGCACCGTTCAAGTCGAGCGGCGCGTGGCTTTCGAAGGCCATACCCTTATCGGTGAGGGGGGGCGCACGCTTGAAGACATCGTAATGGCATTGATGCGCCCGATGCTTAAGGAATGGCTGGATCAGAACTTGCCCGCCGTCGTAGAGCGGATTGTCCAAAAAGAAGTCGAGCATATTGCGCGCCGCGCAACGGAATAATATTGCGCGCCGCGCAACGGAATAAATCCTGTCTAGATTTTTCGTGAATGAAGCGTTGGCACAAAAAACGCCCTCCCCTTGCGGGAGGGCACAAGATTTTTAATCCCGTAGGGAGAAAAAATCTTGGGGAGGGGTCAAAACACAATGAAAAACGACCCCTCCCCGAAAAACGCTCACGCGTTTTTCGACCAGCCAAGGGGTCTCGACGCCCTTCGGAGTCAAGCCCGCAAGGGAAGGGTGATTGAGTGTGCTTTCTTTTTCCAACTCTTGAATTGTTTTTTAGGTATAGCTTTTGTTTTTCACTTAGTTTAGGCTCTTCTTCCAGCCTAAAACGAGTTTGCCGTAGCCTTCGGTTTTCCGAATCGAGGCACGTCTTTGTTTGTTATTTTTAAGAGGAGTTTTCGCTATGCAAGATGTTTTGCTGGTTATTCACTTGATGGTTGCCCTTGCCCTTATCGGCGTTGTTCTGATGCAGCGTTCGGCGCAAGACGGTGGCGGCCTTATGGGCGGCGGCGGCGGCGGCGGAACCATGGGTGGTTTGTTTTCTGCGCGTGGATCGGCCAATTTGCTGACGCGCACCACGGCGATTTTGGCGACCCTCTTTATTGTTTTAAGTTTGGCGCAAGGCATTATCGCAGGCCATCAACACACAACACGCAGCTTGGCCGAGCAAGTGGCTGATCCAGCGGCTCCCGCTGTTGCAGACACAACCCAAGAAACGCCCAAAGCGGATCAAGCCCCAACGGCTCCCGCTGTTCCTGTTTCCAAGTAAGCCCTTTGTTTTTTAGCGTTTCATAATTAAGGAGAGAAGCGATGACGACCACGCGCTTTATTTTTGTGACGGGAGGCGTTGTGTCGTCTCTTGGCAAGGGTCTGGCCGCCGCCGCATTGGGGTCTCTTCTGCAAGCGCATGGATATAAGGTTCGCTTACGCAAACTGGATCCCTATCTGAACGTCGATCCCGGAACGATGAGTCCCACGCAGCATGGCGAGGTTTTTGTCACCGACGATGGCGCGGAAACCGATCTTGATTTGGGGCATTATGAGCGTTTTACGGGCGTCCATGCGCGTCAAAGCGATAACGTCACGACGGGGCGCATTTACTCCAACGTGATTGCCAAAGAACGGCGCGGCGCTTATCTGGGCGCGACGGTGCAGGTCATCCCGCACATCACCGATGCGATCAAGGAATTTGTTCTGGCTGATTTGACGGACGAGGATTTCTGTCTTTGTGAGATTGGCGGAACGGTTGGCGATATCGAAGGCCTGCCCTTCCTTGAAGCCATCCGCCAATTGGGCAATGAGCTTGGCAAAGAACGCAGCATGTTCCTGCATCTCACGCTTCTGCCTTATATTAAGACAGCGGGCGAGCTGAAGACCAAGCCTACGCAACATTCCGTGAAAGAGCTTCTCAGTGTTGGCATTCAGCCCGATATGCTTTTGTGCCGCACGGATAGGCCTATTCCAGAAAACGAGTGCCGCAAGATTGGCCTGTTTTGCAACATTCCACAAAACCGCGTTCTGGCGGCACAGGACGTGGACACCATCTATCGCGTGCCGATCAATTATCATGAGCAAGGCTTTGATCGCGAGGTTCTGCGTTACTTTCATTTGGAAGCCAAAGAACCCAACCTTGCCAAGTGGGAAGAAGTTGTCCGCCGCGTGATGGAGCCAGAGGGCGAAGTCACCATCGCGATTGCGGGCAAGTACACCAGCTTGCTTGACAGCTATAAATCTCTCAACGAGGCGCTTCTTCATGGGGGTATCGCGAATAAGGTGCGCGTCAATCTCAAGTGGATCGATTCCGAAGTGTTTGAGCGCGAGGACGTGGCGCAGTATTTGGAAGGCGTCAACGGCATCCTTGTTCCAGGTGGCTTTGGCGAGCGCGGGACGGAAGGCAAAATCAAGGCTGCGCAATTTGCGCGTGAAAACAAGATTCCTTATTTCGGCATTTGCTTTGGCATGCAGCTGGCGGTCATTGAAGCGGCGCGACATTTGGGGGGCATTCCTGATGCGACATCCAGCGAGTTCGGCTCCAGCGATCATGCGGTCATCGGCCTTATGACCGAATGGCTGAAGGGCGATCAGCTTGAGCGACGCGGCAAGAATGGCGACCTTGGCGGCACGATGCGCCTTGGCGGGTATCCTTGCAAACTACAAGTGGGAACCAAGGTGCATGGCATTTATGATGCGGATGAAATCACGGAGCGTCATCGCCACCGTTATGAAGTCAACTTAACCTATCGTGATGCGTTTGAAAAGGCCGGTTTGGTTTTCGCTGGCCTCTCACCCGATGGCGTGTTGCCAGAGATTGTGGAGCGCGTGGATCATCCGTGGTTCATCGGCGTTCAGTTTCATCCAGAGCTAAAATCCAAGCCTTTTGACCCGCACCCCTTGTTCCGATCCTTTATCGAAGCGGCCAAAAAACAGAGCCTCTTGGTTTAATGGCTAGACTATGAATGACCTCTCTCTTTTTCTTTCTCCAAAGGATCATCCTTGGATGAGGGAAAAGGGGCTTTTAACCCTTCAAGGCATCTTGCAATCGGCGGGTGGTGAGGTGCGGGTTGTGGGGGGCGCTGTGCGGGATGCCCTTGTGGGACGCTCCGTTCAAGATATTGACCTTGCGACGACGTTGCCGCCAGAGGCCGTGATGAAGGCTTTAAGGGGAGCAGGCATTAAGGTCGTGCCAATAGGGCTTTCTCATGGAACGGTGACGGCGGTCATCAAGGGGAAGGGGTATGAGATCACGACTCTCAGGCGGGATATCCTTACCGATGGCCGCCATGCCAAAGTGGTCTTTACCGATGATTGGCGCGAAGACGCGGCGCGGCGCGACTTCACCTTTAACGCGCTTTATTTAAAAGAGTCGGGCGAGATTGTTGACTATTTTAACGGGCGCGATGATTTAGTCTTGCGCTGCGTGCGCTTTATCGGTGATCCAGAGCAAAGGATCGATGAGGATGCTTTGCGTATTTTGCGCGCTTTTCGCTTTGTGGCGCAACTGTCCTTTTTGGATAACAAGGCGTATTTGGATGATGCCGCCTTAACGGCGTGTGGGCGCAAAGCGCCTCTTTTGCTGGGCTTGTCGGCAGAGCGCCTTTGGAAGGATATGGCGGCTCTTTTATGCGCTGAGGAGCCTGTTTTAGCGCTGCAAAGCATGATCACAACAGGCGTTTTGGAACAGATTCTGCCAGAAGGAAAAAACACGGCAAAACTTGAGCGGCTGATACAACTAGAACAATCTGTGGGGTGGCCTTCAGGCGCGATCCTGCGTCTTGCCGCCTTGCTGGATCATGGGGCTGCCGCTTCTGTGGCACAGCGTTTCCGCCTATCAAACCGTGAGCGCGAGGCTTTGTTGACCTTGGAATCCCTTGCGTTAACCTTGATCGCACCGCTCTCATCCTTCGATCTTCGCCAACGGCTTTATGAGGAGGACGCTAAAGCCGTTCAGGGTGCTTTGCTTTTGGCAGCGGCGGAGGGGCAGGCTCACGATTTATCGGCTTTATGGCCTCTTTGCGTGTCGTGGTGCAAGCCAGCGTTTCCTTTGCGGGGGAGGGATTTACTGAAGCAGGGGAACGCTTCTGGCCAAAGAATAGGCGAGGCCTTAAAGGCCACAGAGGCATGGTGGCGCAGCCAAGAT
>DYNT01000190.1 GCA_020720905.1 Micavibrio aeruginosavorus | reverse complement strand
GCCACGTTCGTCAAGCGGCTCACCGATCACGTTCAAAATGCGGCCCAGCGTTTCGGGGCCGACAGGCATCATGATCGGGCAACCAAGATCAACAACTTTCTGACCACGCACCATGCCGTCCGTCGTGTCCATCGCGATGGCGCGAACGGTGTTTTCACCCAAATGCTGCGCGACTTCAAGGACGAGCTTGCGTCCTTCAATCTCGGTTGTCAGCGCGTTCAAAATCGACGGCAGAACGCCATCAAATTGCACGTCAACAACAGCGCCCATGACTTGAGTGATACGGCCTTCGCTGGTGGTTGGTTTGGTCGTCATCGTTTGTTTCCCCTGTTTCCTTCAAAGTTCCGATAAAGATATTAAACGGCTTCAGCGCCAGAGATGATTTCGATCAGCTCCTTAGTGATGTAGGCTTGGCGTGAGCGGTTATAGTTGAGCGTGAGGCGGTCGATCATGTCGCCCGCATTGCGCGTGGCGTTATCCATCGCCGTCATACGCGCGCCCTGCTCGCCCGCTGAGCTTTCCATCAAGTCCGCAAAAAGCTGCGCTGTCAGGTTGCGGCGCAAGAGCGCGGCCATTAGGGCATTCTGCTCAGGCTCAAATATCTCGCAGGCTAAGCGCCCTTCAGCATCGTTGTCATTGGCCTGCGGCACGCCAAACGGGATAAGTTGTTCCACCGACACGATTTGCGAGATAGCCGATTTAAAGCGGTTAAAGACGATATGGGCAACGTCAAAAGCCCCCTCTTCAAAAAGCGCGATCAAGCGATCCGCCAGATCCTGCGCATCGGCAAGATCAATCTGCTTTTTGGCGGCGCTTTCGACCTTGTGCAAAATCTTGGCCTCATGCTCACGGTGCAACAGGCTATAGGCCTTACGCCCAACGCAAATCAAGCGAACGGTCTTACCTTCTTTTTCCAAGGCGGCGATGCGGCGGCGCGTTTCGCGAATGATGGAGCCGTTAAAAGCGCCACATAAACCGCGATCCGAGGTTAAAACGATCAGAAGAATGGTTTGAGCTTTCTCGCACCCCACCAAAAGAGGGGACGATTCGGGGCTGATTTCAATCAACCGCGCTAAATCTTGCGTCATGCGCAAGATGAATCGAGCATAAGGCCGCGACGCTTCCGCTTGATCTTGCGCACGGCGCAGCTTGCTGGCCGCCACCATTTTCATGGCCGACGTAATTTTGCGCGTGGATTTCACGCTGGCGATACGGTTTTTAAGGTCTTTTAAACTTGGCATAGCCACCACATTTCATGCGACACGATGAACGTGGTTTTTGGCTGATAACAGCCTCGCGGTCAAGAGAATTAATCATCCTCTTCCTCAACTTCTGTCTTAGGTCTTTTCTTCTTTGCAGAAGGGTGGGCTTTATCGCTGGTGACAGTGGCAGCGGCTGTTTTGATCTCTGAATCTTTGCATAAAGGCTCATAGCTTAAGGAGGCGCGATATAATCGTATGTTGTCTTCTAACACCGTCTTCGATGGGCTTTCATACATTGCCAGAACCTTATCGCGAGCGCGAGCGCAAAAAACGGGAGCCGATTCGTCGGCAACAACCTGCCCGAACTCATTCGCCAGCTTGGTGCGCAGCTTATCCAAGCGCGAGGTTCCATCCCCTCCATAAACTTGGCCATAGTAACGTATCAAGGTCGCTTCCGCTTTTTGGATTGCCTTGGTATGGCGCTGAGTAAAGCCAACATAGGGCTTAACCAAGTCCCGCCCTGTTGAGCTTTGCTTGCACGTGACCGTAATGACCATCAACTCAGAATGCAGGCGCAAAAACTGCTCTGCCTTTAACTCTTCTGGCGCATAGCAGCGGCCTGCGGCATGGACAGGCATAACCGCTCTTAACATCATGAAAAGGAATAAGAGAAGAAGACCCGCTGAATCTTGAA
>DYNT01000029.1 GCA_020720905.1 Micavibrio aeruginosavorus | reverse complement strand
GATCGCGCTGGAATGGGCGCGGGGGCTGGAACGGCTGGGGATTTCAGCGCGAGTACGCACGGTGGACAGCGCGCAGTATCAGGCGCGTCTGAACGGTTTTGATTACGATGTGACAACGGGGCGCTGGTTCAATTCACTCTCGCCTGGCAATGAGCAAATGTTTTTCTGGAGCTGTTCTGCCGCCAAGCAAAACGGCAGCCGCAATTATGCGGGTGTCTGCGATCCCGCCATCGATGCTCTGGCGGCAGCCATTCCGGCGGCACGGACAAGGCAAGCGTTGGTGGCGGCCACCCGCGCGTTGGATCGCGCTTTGATGGCGGGGCATTATGTCGTGCCGTTTTATTACTTGGGCGCGGATCAGATTGCGTATTGGCAAGCGCACCTCGCGCATCCGGCCATGACGCCGCTTTACGGCCCCATCTTAGAAAGCTGGTGGCAGCCGTAAAAAAACCCGCAGGAGTGATCCAGCGGGTTTTTTTATCGATCATGAAGGGGAAGGCGTTATAGAAGTGCCTTCCCCCAGTCATGGCGGTTTGCCGCTTACTCGTCTTTCTTCTGTGCGCGTTTGATGGCTGCGCCCAAAATATCGCCAAGCGAAGCGCCCGAGTCGGACGATCCGTATTCGGCCATAGCCTTCTTTTCTTCTTCGACTTCACGAGCCTTGATCGACAAGTTGACCTTGTGCGCCGCTTTGTCCACGACGGTGATCTTGGCATCGACCTTTTCACCGACCGCAAAACGATCCGTGCGTTGATCGGCGCGATCACGCGCCAAGTCGCCACGCTTGATGAAGCCAGAGAAGGAATCCGCTTGATCGCCCAAGCTGACTTCGATCCCGCCGTCATTGATGGCCGTGACGGTGCAGGTGACGACATCGCCCTTCTTAAAGTTGACGGCCATGCCTTCGAATGGATCGGCGGTCATCTGCTTGATGCCAAGGCTGACGCGTTCTTTTTCAACATCGATGTCAAGAATCTTGACCTCAACCATCTGTCCTTTTTGATAGGTTTGGATGGCTTCTTCGCCAGCCTTATCCCATGACAAATCTGACATATGAACCATGCCGTCAATGTCCCCTGGCATGCCGACAAACAGACCGAATTCGGTGATGTTGCGGATTTCACCTGACAGCGTTTCACCGATCTTGTGGCCTGCACGGAAGGCTTCCCATGGGTTTTCGATGCATTGCTTGATGCCAAGGCTGATGCGACGTTTGGACAAATCAATGTCCAAAACGATCACTTCAACTTCTTGGCTTGTGGCCACGATCTTGCCCGGATGCACGTTCTTCTTTGTCCATGACATTTCTGAAACGTGAACAAGGCCTTCAATGCCGGGTTCTAGCTCAACAAACGCGCCGTAATCGGTGATGTTGGTGACGCGTCCCTTCAGCTTAAGGCCAGCAGGGTAACGGGCGACAACGCCTTCCCAAGGATCGGCTTCCAGTTGCTTCATGCCAAGGCTGATGCGTTGCGTATCGGCGTTGAAGCGGATGACCTGAACAGTGACTTGAGCGCCGATTTGCAGGACTTCCGATGGATGGTTGACGCGCTTCCACGCGATGTCGGTGACGTGCAAAAGACCGTCCACACCACCCAGATCGACGAACGCGCCGTAATCGGTGATGTTCTTGACGACGCCTTGCAGCACTTGGCCTTCCTTAAGGTTAGCGACAAGCTCACTGCGGGCTTCGGCGCGGGACTCTTCAAGAACGGCGCGGCGCGAGACGACAATGTTGCCACGGGCGCGATCCATCTTCAGAATCTGGAAAGGTTGAGGCGTGCCCATCAGGGGTGTGATGTCGCGCACGGGGCGGATATCGACTTGGCTGCCTGGCAGGAACGCGACAGCGCCCGAAAGGTCAACGGTAAAGCCGCCCTTGACGCGGCCAAAGATGATGCCGATGACGCGCTCAGTCTTTTCGTGAAGTTTTTCAAGAACGGTCCAACTTTCCTCGCGCTTCGCTTTCTCGCGTGAGAGAGAGGCCTCGCCATTGCGATCCTCCATGCGCTCCAAATAAACTTCAACGGTGTCGCCGACCTTGACTTCAGAAGGCATACCGGGGGCGGCAAATTCTTTTAAGGGAACGCGGCCTTCGGCCTTCAGGCCGACATCGATGATCGCGCAATCTTTTTCGATGCGCGTGATAAGACCCTTGATAACAGTGCCTTCCATGCTGCCTCTTTTGCCAAAAGAGCCTTCGAGCAGAGCGGCAAAGCCGCTAGCGGGCGCATCGGCGCCGATCCTATCTTCTTTGAAAAGACGTTTTGCACTTGATTTAGCCATGTTAGATTTTCTCTTTCTGATCCCGTGGGATCGCCGTGCCTGCCCGTTAAGGCCTCCGGCACGATGCGGAAAAGTTTTTAGACTGTTCTTATCCTTTAACCCCCGTGTCATTCCCGCGAAGGCGGGAATCTAGGGGGGGTAACACCCAAGGTTATTCCCCAGTCCTCTGGATCCCCGCCTTCGCGGGGATGACAAAAAAGGAAAGGGGAAACTGAGTCCCAAAAATATTCCGCTGCTTTCGGTTTTGCCCCGATCAAAGGGGCGTTGCAGTCAGATAAAGAAAAACGAAAGAGGCTGAAAGCACATCCGTTCTTTTGTTTCGTCTTCATCTGTCGCCAGCACCATGCTGGCTATTTTAGCGTGTCTTCTACAATCTGAGCCGCCTTTTCAAAGGCCTGATCTGCGGTCAAGTCGGACGTATCCAAGATGATCGCGTCATCAGTCGGTTTCGTCGGGGCTGTCGCTCTTGAGGCATCACGCGCGTCGCGCTCAGCCATATCGGCAAGAACAGCGGCCTCAGTAACATTTTCGCCCCTCCCCTGCAACTCTAGAAAGCGCCTATGGGCGCGAATGGTGGGAGAGGCTTCGACAAAAATCTTAATCATAGCGTCTGGCGCGATCACCGTTCCTATATCGCGGCCATCTAAAACAGCGCCTTTTTTGCCCGCTGGCGGGTGCGCGGCAAAATCCTTTTGGAATTTCAACAGAGCGTCACGCACACCTTGGATGGCGGCGACTTTAGAGGCGGCATCCGAGGCGGCTGGCATGCGTAGCGCTGGATCCTCCATAAGAGCCTGAACCGAAGCAGGGTTAAGGGCTGTGGCTGCCTTTTGCGCCGCCTGCGCGTCAGTCGGATCGCCCCCCGCTTGCAACACGGCAACCCCTACGGCACGATAAAGCGCACCCGTGTCAAGGTAGGCAAAATCCCAATGCGCAGCAAGGCGACGAGCGATGGTGCCTTTGCCCGTTGCGGCAAGGCCATCCACGGCGATAATGATAGGGCGTGCGTTCATGCGCCTTTTATAAAGAGGCACAGTAAAAGGGCAAGAGATTTTAGGGCGGGAACCCATAGCCCTCATGGCCAGCATTGGGCGGCGGGGGGTGGTGAGTCGTCCTGCGTTTGATGCCTCAAAATGGATCAAAAACCAACACTCAAAAGGGAAAAACCAAAAGCGAATAATATCAATGGGTTGGCAAAAAAACGGCCTCTGTGGTTGAGCTGAGCGTATATTCCCCCGCTTTTTTGTCACGAGCTCGCTCTACGGGCATTTTAACCAAAAAACCTACCAGATGTTGTGGTGTCCGAAGGCGAAAAACCACAACCTATAGTAGGTCAAAATCTATCGTTTTCAAAATCCAAAATCGGCGGAAGTTTTCGAAAGGAAGATGGGCGCGTAGGAAAAGAGGGTCACCCAAAACCACGAGGAGAGTGCGCGAGAACCCGTGCCGTTAAGCGCTGGCCTCGGCCGCCTTGGGTTCGGCGTGGACGACGATGGGCTTGGCTTTCCCCTCTACCACATCGCGGTTGACCACAACCTTTTCGATGCCTTCCGATCCGGGAAGATCGAACATGGATTCCAGCAAGACGCCTTCCATGATCGAGCGCAAGCCGCGCGCGCCCGTTTTGCGGATGATGGCCTTTTGCGCAATCGCAGACAGGCCGTCTTCCGTTACATCCAGAGAAATGTTTTCCATCTCGAACAGTCGTTGGAACTGTTTGACGATGGCGTTTTTCGGCGTCGTCAAAATATCGACCAAAGCCGATTCATCCAGATCCGACAGCGTCGCCAAAACCGGCAAGCGTCCAATAAACTCTGGGATCAAGCCAAACTTGAGCAGATCGTCCGGCTCAACTTCGCGCAAGATGTCGCCTTGACGACGTTCATCCGGCCCACGCACGTCCGCGCCAAACCCAATGGAGGAGCCGCGCCCACGCGCTGAGATAATCTTGTCCAGCCCCGCAAAAGCGCCGCCGCAGATAAACAGGATGTTGGTTGTGTCAACCTGCAAAAACTCTTGCTGCGGATGCTTGCGCCCCCCTTGCGGAGGAACAGCGGCGACCGTGCCTTCCATGATTTTCAGCAAGGCCTGCTGCACACCTTCGCCCGACACGTCGCGGGTGATGGAGGGATTGTCGGACTTGCGGCTGATCTTATCAATCTCATCGATATAAACGATGCCGCGCTGGGCGCGCTCCACATTATAATCGGAAGCTTGCAGCAGTTTCAGGATGATGTTTTCAACGTCCTCGCCGACATAGCCCGCCTCGGTCAACGTCGTGGCATCGGCCATCGTAAAGGGCACATCGATAATCCGCGCCAGCGTTTGTGCCAGCAGCGTCTTGCCGCAACCCGTGGGGCCAAGGAGCAGAATGTTAGACTTGGCCAACTCAACTTCGCCACTGCGAGCGCCTGCCGCAAGGCGTTTATAATGATTATGAACAGCAACCGAAAGAACGCGCTTGGCGTGGTCTTGCCCGATCACATAATCATCCAAAACGGCCTTAATATCCTTTGGAACAGGCACGCCATCACGCGATTTGACAAGCGTCGTTTTGCTTTCTTCGCGGATAATATCGGTGCAAAGCTCAACACATTCATCGCAAATAAACACCGTAGGCCCCGCAATCAACTTGCGAACCTCGTGTTGACTTTTGCCGCAGAATGAGCAGTACAATGTGCTCTTCGTGTCACCGCTCTTTGTCGTCATAACGACTTACTCCCCTCAACAATAACGTCCGACTACACTAACGGTCGTTGGTTACCTGTTTATTAATAAACCTCAGGCTGCCTTTTTCTCGCCTTCGGGCGCTTCAGGACGCTTCTCTACAACCGCATCGATCAAGCCAAAGGCCTTGGCTTCTTCCGCCGACATAAAGTTATCGCGCTCCACCGCCCCCGAAATGGCATCAAGGGTCTGCCCTGTGTGCTTGACATAAATCTCATTCAGGCGAACGCGCAATTTAAGAATCTCACGCGCCTGAATCTCGATATCCGTTGCCTGCCCCTGCGCGCCGCCAGAGGGCTGATGGATCATGATGCGACTGTTGGGCAGTGAGAAACGCTTGCCCTTTTCGCCCGCCGTCAAAAGCAGCGAGCCCATCGAACAGGCCTGTCCCATGCACACCGTTGAGACGGGGCATTTGATGTATTGCATCGTGTCGTACATGGCCAAGCCCGACGAGACAACGCCCCCTGGGGAATTGATATAGATTGAGATTTCCTTGTTTGGATTCTCAGATTCCAAAAACAGCAACTGGGCGCACACAAGGCTGGAGATATGGTCATCCACCTGTCCCATCAAAAAAATGATACGCTCCTTCAGCAAGCGAGAATAAATATCAAAGGAACGCTCCCCGCGTGAGGTTTGCTCGATGACCATGGGGACAAGATTGGCAAGAACGTCCACAGGATGTTTGTCAGCGAAGGTCATAGGAAAAGCCCCCTTACAAGGAACAAAAGGATGGAAAAGAACAGGCAACCGAAAGGTCGTGAATCATACGAATGTGATCCGTAAGACGCAGCATAGCAGGCCACACGCAGGCAGGGCAAGAGGCTCTGTCTGCGCTTTTTTTGCTTTGTAAAGGCGGGAGTTTCTATTCCTAATCGTCCGACTTCTTGGCCATACGCTTGCGCGTGTTGGGGTCAAGATAGCGCTTGCGCAGACGAATGGTCTTGGGCGTGACCTCCACCAGCTCATCATCGTTGATATAGGCGATGGCCTTTTCTAACGTGAACTGAAGAGGCGGGGTCAAGCGGATAGCCTCATCCTTGCCTGATGCGCGCATGTTGGTCAGCTGTTTGCCGGTCAGCACGTTCACATCCAGATCGTTGTCTTTGCTGTTCTCACCGACAATCATGCCCTCATACACCTTAACGCCTGGCACAATGATCATGGGGCCTCTGTCTTGCAGCTTCCACATGGCATAGGCTACGGCTTCGCCCTTGGCGTTTGAAATCATCACGCCCGTGCGCCGCGACTGAATGGCGCCCTTATACGGCATATAGCTGTGGAACAAGCGGTTCATCATGCCAGTCCCACGCGTGTCCGACAAAAACTCGCCATGATAGCCGATAAGACCGCGCGCAGGGGCCAAGAACGTAAGGCGCACCTTGCCGCCGCCAGAGGGACGCATGTCGGTCAGCTCAGCCTTACGTTCGGACATTTTACTGACAACCGTGCCAGAAAATTGCTCGTCAACGTCAATCTGCACTTCCTCAATCGGCTCCATCTTCTGGCCATCGATGTCTTGATATAAAACACGGGGGCGGCTGATCGTCAGCTCAAAACCCTCGCGGCGCATCGTCTCGATCAAGATACCCAGTTGCAGTTCACCGCGCCCTGCGACTTCAAAGCTGTCCTTTTGTTCCGTTTCGCTCACGCGGATAGCGACGTTGCCCTCAATCTCGCGCATTAAACGATCGCGGATCATGCGACTTGTGACCTTATCGCCTTCGGTTCCGGCTAGCGGCGAGTCATTCACAGAAAACGTCATCGCAATCGTTGGCGGATCAATAGGTCGCGCGTGCATCGCCTCGCTCACCAAAGGATCGGCCAGCGTGTCAGCCACGGTCGCCTTGCTAAGCCCAGCGATGGAGACAATATCCCCTGCCTCGGCCTCATCAAGCGCGACGCGCTCAAGCCCACGGAAGGCCAAAATCTTGGTAATGCGTCCCGTTTCAACAAGCGTCCCATCATGGCGCATCGCCTTGATCGCCATGTTGGCCTTAATGCGACCCGATTGAAGGCGACCCGTGAGCAAACGTCCCAGATAGGGGTTAGCTTCAAGAAGCGTGGCCAGCATTGTAAACGGCGCATCGGGATCAACGGTAGGCGCAGGCACATGCTTAAGGATTAAATCAAACAGAGGCGTCAGATCCTTATCGTCCTTGGTCGCATCCTCTAATTTCTCCACGGCCCAGCCCTGACGCCCTGACGCGAATAAGGTTGGAAAATCCAACTGTTCATCCGTCGCATCAAGGACGGCAAACAGATCAAAAACCTCATCATGAACTTCGTTGACCCGCGCATCGGGACGATCAACCTTATTGATGATCACCATTGGCTTAAGGCCAATCGCCAAAGCCTTAGACACCACAAACTTCGTTTGTGGCAAAGGCCCTTCGGCAGCATCGACCAGAAGAACAACGCCATCCACCATCGAAAGGATACGCTCTACCTCGCCGCCAAAGTCAGCGTGTCCGGGGGTGTCAACGATGTTGATCCGCATATCGCCGTGCATGATGGACGTGCATTTCGCCAAAATGGTGATGCCACGCTCGCGCTCTAGGTCATTGCTGTCCATCGCGCATTCAGCCACCTGCTGGTTGTCGCGAAACACGCCCGATTGGCGCAAAAGAGCATCCACAAGCGTCGTTTTTCCATGGTCAACGTGCGCGATAATAGCGATATTACGAAGTTTCATAGTGTGTCTCTTTCATCTTTCTTATTATAAAAAGGTTCTTAACCCCGTCCCCAACGCCCAGAGCGCGATCACCCCCAGCACCATTGCCGTGGCATGATTAAGCGTCATGATGCCCTTTTCTGTGAAACGCTTACGAAACAAAGCAACGCCCCCACTTAACATCAACCACCACAACGACGAGCCCGCGAAAATACCTGCGATCATTACGCCCGCCTCTGGACGGTGTTGCAGACCGCCCAAGGTCGCCACCACAGCCATCACGCCAAACACCGTTGCCGGATTTGTCAGCGTGATGATAAAACTTGTCGCCATCGCCTTTAACGCGCCGCCCAATTTGAGATGGGCGCGCTTCAGGTACTTTTTCTCAACCTCTTTCGTATCAGCAGCTCGAGGCTTGTCGTGCCATGTATGCCACGCCACAAAAACAAGAAACGCCCCCCCCATCACATGGATGGGGTCGTTATAGGTCTGCAAGATGTCCGTAATCGCCGTAACACCGAATGCCGCCAACGCGCTAAAAAACGCATCAGCAAAGGCCGCCCCAAAGCCGGAGGCAAACCCCACTAAAAGACCCTTTTGGATTGTGCGCCTGATGCACAAAAGGCCAACCGGCCCCACAGGAGCCGCCACCATCACGCCAAGACCAAGGCCGCGCAAAAAGACGTCGATATCACCCAACAAAACGGCTATCCCCCGAAACCTCTACGCCCTGCGGGCAGCTTATGGCAGACAGGCGGCAAGATGGCAAGGAAAAGCATCGGGTTATAAGGGAGCAGGAGCGCTCATCATCGGGCTCACAGCAAGACTTGCGCGGCAAGTGCCGTCTTTGATCCCTTTATCAATGAGTTGACCCAAGCGCGCTTCACGCTTAACGGCTTGGCCAGCATAGGTGACTTTCTGTCCATTCGCCAGACAGCTCCACTGTCCTTGACCTGTTGCCTTCACATGCTGATCAATTTGCATCTGGGCGGCCTTAAATTCCGCTTCAACCGACTTTAAACCAGTATAGGCGGTATAGAACTGATAGCTCGTCGCTAAAGCAGCAATAGCCAAAATGACAGAGTTCGTTAAAGCATATTCTGTCTTCGTCATAGCCTTCTCGGCTACAGCCCTCTCTGCAAAAAAATGAAGGCCAGCCGTCAACGCCCTTATGAGCTTAGTAAAAGGCTCCGTTAAGGAATAATCGACTGTCATGTTTTCTTTTTTGTCCATTGTCTTCTCCATAAAAACCTGAAAAATCACAGCGGAGATATAGCAAGACGCAATTACTTTCAGAACGACATTATATAGTTAATGTTTTCCCAAGACGTCTTAAAACTTCACGCTCTTGGTTTCATAGCGGCGGCCAAGGAAGGCGGGGAGCTTGCTGCCCGACTGACTTCCTGGAAACTGCGCCATTTGATAGGAGGGATCCGTTTTGGTGCGATAGCTCCACAGCGCATCGGGGTTTTGGTGATAGAAAATGTCCGCCACCGCCTCAGTTCGAACCCAATCGATCACCTGCTTGCGATGCATAATCTTCCAAACGCCTGCCGCGCCCGAAGGACGGCGCTCAAAACGATCCAGATAGCGACTTCCCATAAAAACATCCTCACGCCCCGTTGGCTTATCCATACGGAAATGCGCCGTGGCATAAGATTCAACCAAGGCGACATCGCCCTCTAGCGTTGGCAGAATGTTGCCAACCAAATGATGGGAGGAGCGAACCTGCCCCATTACGCCAACAACCCAATGAATGTAGTCATTGGAGGTGCCTTGAAACATTCCTGGCCCTAAATCAATGGTTGCATCATGATGGAAAACAGAGCGCAGCTGCGTTTCATCGATGCGGTCAAGCCCTCGCGCAAAACGATAAAGCACTTCGCTGATTTCACTTTTATCAAGAACGGCCTGCATTGAGGCGGGCAGGCGCGGCGCTGCCGAATGCGCCACAGAAGACGAAGGGCCTTTAACAGAAGCGGAGGGAGCTGCCCCTTTCTTTTTGACAGGGGCAACAACCTTTTTCGATCCCACGCTTGTCTTTGCGGGAGCCTTGGGGGCGGCTTTGACCGCGACCATTTTCTTGGGTTTTGCTGCGTTCTTTTTTACCGTCGCCATAACATGCCTCGAATCGTGAGCTTGCCAAAAATCTTTCTGATTCTAGGTTTAGCATGGATCGTTGCGATTTCGTACATTTTTTTCAAGCCGTTAGATGCGGGCAAGCATAAAAGGAAGAGAAACAGAATAGCCTAAGATAAAACACCCCCTGCTAACAGGTTGCAATGCTACAATCCAAATTGTCATACCAATGATACAATTTTCTAGCACTATTTTTACAGGAAGAATGCTTCATAAAAAAACATTGTTGCACTTTTTATTATATAACATTGTCTTTTCTTTTCTTGTTCCTGATTTTATTGTTATCAATACACAAAGTTTTCAGCAAAGGGCGCCAGAGAATCTTTTCGCTTTCATACATCAGCCTTTATTTTAATTAATTATTAGGTCTGCTCCCCCACAATGAGCCGCCATGACCTCTTTAGAACACTACAAAGAGCGCGTTGAGGGAACCAACATCGATCCCCGCTCGCTTTTGTCCACCGACTACTTCAACCATTTTAACGAAGTGGTGATGATGCTTGGCATGGCTGGCGATATGCCCGAACTTCTGGATGACATCGATAACTGGGACTTCAAAACCTACCGCGAACATTTCCTGGAAAGTGGCCTTGGTTTTGCCCCTCTGGCTATTGAATGCTATGAAGTCTCCTCCCCAGAATTGCGTGAACGCTTTGAAAAAATAGCCACGCAAATGAGCATGTTGATTGTGGAAACGCGCCTTAAGCTTCGTCAGGCCATGGAAACCGGTGAAATGGATAAATTCAAAGACATGGCCAACCTGCACTCTATGGAGTTGCAAGGTATGATCGATGATGGCGCGGCCATCGTTCACGGCTATACCGTCGCCCTTGATCAAAGCAAAATCGACGACATGTTTGCTTAAGCGCCCCAAAACAGTTCAAGAGTTGGCAAGCTTTAAAGAAAACAAAGGCTTCATTCACGAAGGAGTTAGGGGTGGATATTTTTTCCGTCATCCCGCACGAAGCGATGCGTGAGCATCGCGCAGATGCGGGACCCAGTTGAA
>DYNT01000189.1 GCA_020720905.1 Micavibrio aeruginosavorus | reverse complement strand
TGGCGGGACAGTTCGCTAAGCCACGCTCAGACGACAGCGAAACGCGGGGCGATGTCAGCCTGCCCAGCTATCGCGGCGATATCATCAACGGCCTTGATTTCACGCCTGAGGCTCGCATTCCTGATCCTGAACGCATGATGCAAGTCTATAACCAGTCGGCGGCAACGCTGAATCTTCTAAGGGCCTTCGCGCAAGGCGGCTATGCCGATTTGCATAAGGTTCACAGTTGGAACCTTGATTTTGTGGCAGGCGATTTGCAGGCTGAGCGTTATCAAGATGTCTCAAACCGCATTGGTGAGGCCCTTGCCTTCATGCGGGCGTGCGGCATTAACGGTGAGACAACGCCATCGATCCGCGAGACGGAGTTCTTCACCTCGCACGAGGCGCTGTTGCTGCCCTATGAACAGGCGCTCACCCGCGTGGATAGCACAACGGGCGATTGGTACGATGTTTCCGCGCATATGCTGTGGATAGGCGATCGCACACGCGGGCTCGACGATGCGCATGTCGAGTTTTTGCGCGGCGTGAACAATCCCCTTGGCCTGAAGTGTGGGCCATCGCTGGATGTCGATGATTTGCTGCGTTTGATCGATAAGCTGAACCCGACGAATGAAGCGGGGCGGCTGACCCTTATCGCCCGCATGGGTGCGGATAAGGTGGAGGCGTCCTTGCCGCCGCTTCTGCGACGGATCAAGGCCGAAGGCCGTCACGTTATCTGGTGTTCTGATCCCATGCATGGCAACACGGAAAAGACCTCAACAAGCTATAAAACGCGCCATTTCAGCAAGGTACTGGCCGAAGTTAAAGGCTTTTTTGATGTTTGCGGGGCAGAAGGGGTCTGGCCCGGCGGCATTCATCTGGAAATGACGGGGCGAAACGTCACGGAATGCACTGGCGGAGCTTCAGACATCACCGAACATGACCTTAAAGAATGTTATGAAACGCACTGCGATCCGCGTTTGAACGCTTCTCAAGCCCTTGAACTGGCATTTTTGGTGGCGGCGCAGCTTAAGTCTTTGCGCCGAAACGATGGCGGGGAAGAATAAACTTGTTGGCCTAGCCGTCTGAAAGCGCTATGGTTTTCCTACCTTATACCAGCGAACGGGTGATCTGACTCTTTTAAAAAGAAACCAAATGGGATCCCCGCCTTCGCGGGGATGACAACAACGGGTTAAAATTAAACACAAATCCCGTCATGCCAGCGAAGGCTGGCATCCCATTTTTTTGTTCTTTTAATGAGTCCTTTAAAAGGTTCGTTAGTATTACATCACGTCAAAGGGAGGGTTTGATCTATGCACGCTTTTTATAGTTTTGTTTTACTGTTCATCTTGATGGCCGCCACGCCTGTTTTGGCGGGGACGGTGACTTATGCCGATATGCGTGGCCGGTGGGTTTCAACGCAATGCACGGCTCCCGTTACGCCTGCGGCGTTGAACAAAGATTCAGAAGCAGCAGCCGATGATCTTAATGCTCAAAAAGCCGCGTACAACAAGTATGTGACGGATATGCAGGACTACATGACCTGCCTTACCAAAGAGGCAGAGCGCGATGCTGAGGCAACGGGCATTCTGGTGACGAAGTCGGCTCAAGCCTTGATTGACAAGGCTGCGGCAGATTTAGGCGCGTCAACGGTGCAACCTCAGAAGGCTGAATAAAAAAACAGTTGACGTTTTCTTGGAGCATACGATGACGGAGCCTTTATCGCTGGCCTTGGCGCAGCTGAACCCTGTTGTGGGGGATATTGTGGGCAATGCCGCTAAAATCATGGCGGCATGGCGCGAGGCGGAAAAGTGCGGCGTGGCGCTTCTTATGACGTCAGAGATGGCCTTAACGGGCTATGCGCCTGATGACTTTATTCTTAAGCCGCGCCTGCATAAGGTGATCCGTGAGGCTGTGGATGCGCTGGCGCGGCAGACGGC
>DYNT01000188.1 GCA_020720905.1 Micavibrio aeruginosavorus | reverse complement strand
AGCGATTATGTTGAATCGTTCGACGCTTTCGGCCTTGGGGCGACCTACACATGGTTCCCAGGTTTGACAACGGCGGCCGACGCGGTCTTCTTTGACCAAGAACGTAAGGATGCGACATCGGATAACGAAGGTCACGTCTTGATGCTTTCGCAAAAGATGTCGTTCTAAGCGACACGCTTGAGCGAACAGCTCAAACAAAAAGAAGGGCGGGGAGAAATCTCCGCCCTTTTTTGTTTTTTATGACAGACAGGCCTTGCCAAGGCGTATCTTTAGGGGTATTAAAGCCGCCTCGCTTCGTTTTCTTGAGAAAGAAAAGGGCGCGAGAACAAGGAAAATGAGGGCGATTAGCTCAGTTGGTAGAGCAGCTGACTCTTAATCAGCGGGTCGTGGGTTCGAGCCCCCCATCGCCCACCATTTTCTTTTCTTATATATAGTCCGTCCGCTTGAAAACCCGAAAAATTTTTCCCCGCCAAACCGCATAAACCAAAGAGAAACAAGCAAACGCGGCCAAAAAGTTTTCGGGTTTTCAAGTTGACGTAGTATAGACTCTTTCCACTTCAAGAGCTGGCTTTCTGGAACAGAAAAAAATAAGAAAATGGGAGGCCCGCCTTCCTCTCTTGATCTCCTCCGCAAGGGGGGGGGTGAAAAGGGGGATCCCCGCTTTTCGCTTCCGCCAGAGGCTACGGCGCGACTGGGGCTGCTTGATGCGTCGAAGCGCAGTGAAAACGGGCGCAGGGATGACGAGACGGGCTATAGCCTACGCCACATAAATTGCTTCAAAAAAGCGGGAATCCCGTTTGATTTTTTTTCCAAGGAGTCAAGCCATCGGGCGGTTGGTATTAGCGCCCGTCTTCCTTCCCGCGCGTGTCAGCCAAACTCACTGGGCGGAGGGTCGATGGGCAGGTTCAGTTCTTCCAACAAAAGATCTTCATTCGTCAACTTCATTTGGCCGATGGTGAAATGCTCTGGCACGCCAGCCTCGGCATCAAACACATCCATTTCATAGGGCGCGATTTTGATGTCCGTTTTAAACAGCGCGTTTTTGAAAAGCACTGTTGCCGTGAGGGTGAAGAGGTTGTCGCGGCCAATGCCTTTATAGGTCACGGGCATAAGCTTGGCCGCTACGTCGGCCTTTTCTTTGTCGCTTGCATTCTCCAACCAAACGACTTCCTCTGGCTTTTCCACAATAATAAACCGCCCCAGCTGTCCGCGCACATAGTGAAAGAAAAACCGCGCATAGGCAACCAGTGTCTTGCGATCCAATTTGATGGGAGCTTTTTCGTTGACTTCATAAAGCGGCTCATTCGTCCAGTTCATGATATGAAGAGCACCTTCCTTATAAAGGATATAGCGCACGTTGGGCGGGGGCAGGGTCATGTCCGTTAGAGCATAAAGCTTGTAGTCATCATAAAAGGGCAGGGGGGCCACTTGTACCAGCGTTTTATCGGCTGGAACCATGATGGGTAATAAATCGTGCGCAATGGTGGCCAGAAAGGCGCGCGCAGTATCGGGGGAAAGGGCTTCAAAAGTTAGACCGTCCATAAGGGTATCTCCCATAATGTCAAAAACACGCCGCCATTATGCCAGATGGTTATTAGCAAATGGTTACATTTTTAAGGAGGGGGGCGCGAGGGGAATCTTGGGCTTGTTGAGACGCAAGAACGAGCTTTCCGCACACCACGTTCCTGCGGCCATGTTGGTCCAGCGCCGCCGCCCTTCACCAAAACGCGCCGCTGCGGGCATAAGAGCCGCCAACGTGGTGGCTACCGACAAGGCATTATTCGGAATAGTCATCAGGACATTGGTGGCACAAACTATAGCAAAAAGAACGGTCACGCCCTTTTTTATGGTGGGGGCGTTTTTTTGCCACAAAAGCCGCTCCTTTGTGAAGGGAGCGGAAGGATTCATGGTAATAACGACGGG
>DYNT01000028.1 GCA_020720905.1 Micavibrio aeruginosavorus | reverse complement strand
CGTCCAGATAGTCACTGGGCACTTCGCAATCGTTGCCATCGTTCGAGCTGCTGACTTGTTTGTGATAATGGGGGGCGGCCTCGCCCTCCAAGCAAACATACAAATCAACAAAATCAAGATCGCTAAGTTTTTTTTCAGACATGATCACCCGCCGCCATAACTTTGGACAAGGCTGCCAGAGATAAGATACCACCCATCAACCAAAACGAAAAAGATGATCTTAAAGGGTAGCGAGATAACTGTGGGCGGCAGCATCATCATGCCCATAGACATCAGAATAGAAGCAATTATCATATCAATGATAAGAAATGGTAAAAACACCAAAAAGCCTATTTCAAAGGCGCGGCGAAGTTCCGAGATCATAAAGGCAGGGATGAGCGCACGGATAGGGGGGCTTGGTTTCTCAACTTTTTGTGATGTGTCTGTTTTCGTAGGCGCTTTGGGTTGCTCAATCTTGGCCATATCCATGAACAGAACCATATCCTTTTCGCGTGTGTGTTTCAGCATAAAGTCGGAAAAAGGTTCAAGGCTGCGCGTGAAGGAGGTTTCTTCATCAATTTCATTGTTGATAAGGGGTTTAAGGCCTTGATCCCATGACTGTTCAAAGACGGGCTGCATCACAAAAAAGGTCAGAAAAAGCGCAAGGCTGATAAGAACGATATTGGGCGGCGTTTGCTGCGCTCCAATAGCTGTGCGAACGAACGACAAGACAACGATCACGCGTGTGAAACAGGTGATCATGATCAAAATGGACGGCGCGAGTGTCAAGACCGTCATCAGTAGGGTGAATTGGATCAAGCGTCCTGATGTGGTAGGGCCTTGGCCTAGATCAAGGCTGATATTTTGTGCCATAGCCTCAACCGGCAAGAAAAAGAAAAGGCCAAGGCTGGTAAGCGCCAGAAGAGGGAGAAAGCGTTTTATCATGATGAGGAGCCGTGATTGGAAGCGGGGGGCACGCAAGGGCGCGTGGACAAAAGGATGTCGCCGTTTATGCCTAAAAGAAGGTTATATTCTTGATCATCGCACTGCGCGATGACGAGGCGTCGCCGTGTGTCTAAGGACAAGCTGGCAACAACCTTAAGGCGGTTCTTTGCCGTCCCGCGCTGCGTCAACCAACCGCGCATCGAGACATATTTAAGACCCCATCCAAGCGCCGCCATCAAGCCAATGACGGTCACAGAGGCAAAGAGAAAGCGCAGCCACGAGACGGAGTCAGGATCGGGATTAGGCGTCATGATCGCCGTCCTTGGGGGGATGAGCAAGAAGGGCAGCCTCGCACGATGAAAGAAGCCCTAAAAGCGCCGTGAGCTCTGGCAAATACTGCTGTTGCTGATCCACCATTGAGTTTTGGACTGTTTGGCATATTTCTTTTACGCGCCGATCAAGGCCTGTCATATCGACGGGTTCGCCTTGCCGTATTTTCGATTCAGCGTCCATAAAATAACGGCATAACGCATTCAGTTCGGAAAGCGTTTCTGGAAGGGATGATGCTGTCATCAGGCGCCTTTCATCGAGTGTAGAGCGGGAGCCAAGGAGGAACCCTTCGCACGCGCCGCGTTGGCTTCATAAACTTTGGCAAGAATTTCCGCCACCAGAACGATGGCTTCGCTGGGAATGGGGGTGTCAAGATCAAGTTGTGCCAGCAATTCAGCCAAGGCGCAATCTTCTCGTACAGGGATGCCGTTCGCAAAGGCAATATCAAGGATTTCTTCGGCTAAATGGCCTCGGCCAGAAGCTGTCATCAAGGCCGGTTGATCGGGGCGCGATTCGTTGGCCGTCAACGCCACAGCCACGGCGCGTTCGCCCACCCGTTTAAGGGGGAGGTAGGGCGATGGAGAATCCTTTTTATCGGTATAGGTCATGGTGGATAAGCCTAACCAACCTGTTTTTCTCTTACAAGAGCCGAATAAGGGGGGGGGCATGAGATTGGAAAACCAATAATAACCTTGTCATTCCCGAGAAAGCGGGAATGACAAGGTTTTTTGTTTTTCAAAAGGCTCAAACCATAATTTCTCCAAAGTTCATTTCCCGTCCGTAACAATTATGGCGGATGAAAAAACTGTGGTATAGTTAACTCCTAACAAAAGGATTCGCCTATGTCGCTTATGGATGGTGGTATCTTAAGCCTTATGTCTCAGAAGATGTCTTATCTGGGACAGAAGCAGGCTGTGCTGGCGCAAAACGTCGCGAACGCCAACACGCCAGCCTATAAGGCCAAGGAGCTTATGCCTTTTGCAAGCTTTGCCGATACGCTGAAGTCAGCCAGCAGTGGCATGGCGGTGACGAATGATCGCCATATCACGCCCGCATCAATGGCGGGGGTCAATGCCGCGACAAAAACGATGAAGTCGTTTGAAGTTCTCCCGACGGGCAACTCGGTTGATCTTGAACAACAGATGATGGAAGTCTCTAAAACCACGGTTGAGTTTCAGGCGGACGCCTCAATCTATCAGAAGTTTATGGGGCTTCTTAAACTTGCCATTGGCAAATAATAGGGAGTGGATGCGATGGCGACCTCTGATTTGACCTCGGTGATGTCGATCGCAAGCTCTGGCTTGCGGGCGCAATCAACGCGCATGAAGGTCATTGCTGAAAACATCGCCAATGCTTCAACGACGCCTGCGACGCCTCAGGACAAACCCTATCAGCGTCAAGTGGTGACTTTTAAGAATGAGTTTGATCGCGCTCAAGGGATTTATAAGGTGAAGGTCGCCGATGTCAGAAAGGACAACAGTGAGTTTATTCGCAAGTTTGATCCTTCTCATCCCGCTGCCGATGCCCAAGGTTATGTGATGACGCCCAATGTCAAGCCGATTATGGAGAGCATGGATATGCGGGAAACGCAGCGCTCTTACGATGCCAACCTTAACGTCATTGAATCGTCGCGCTCTATGTTATTGCGCACGATTGATTTGCTTAGAAATTAGTAGGGGAGAAAACCGATGGTCATGAACGTCTCCAATGTCCTTTCCGCCTATCGTCAAGCCGACGGGGCTGGTCTTGGGATCAAAGATTCTTCTATGCTGGCGCCTGTTGACCAGAAGGGTGATACGTTTTCCGATGCGCTGAGCGATTTTTTGGGCGATGCCGTTCAAAGCATCAAGAACAGCGAAGAGATGGCGGCCAAGGGCGCTGTTGGCAAGGCTGATTTGCAAGATGTTATTCTGGCTGTGAGCAACGCGGAAGTGATGATGCAAACGGTGACATCAATCCGTGATAAAGTCATTTCAGCCTATCAAGAAGTCATCCGCACATCGATTTAATAGACTTTTGGGCGTAACCTTTGTCCCTTTCTCAAAGAGTCTCAAGCGCGTTCAGAAGGATCCTATCGTAATTGTAGGTATCTGGGGCGAAGTAAGGGGCGCTTTCCGCTGTTGGAAAATAAACGGTCTCATAAACAATAAAAAGCGGCAGGGGATTGGCGACTTTAAGCCAGTGCGTGCGCCCTTTTTCAATTTCGGCCTGTACCTTATCCTGCGTCCAGAACCCCTCATTGCCAGCAAGAACCATGACGGCAAAGGCCTCTGGATCCTGCAAGCGAACGCAGCCAGAGCTAAGATGACGGTCGGCCTTGGCAAACAATTCTTCATGTGGCGTGCCATGCATATAAACGGCAAACTCATTATCAAAATCAAATTTGATACGCCCCAATGAGTTCAATTCTCCAGGCGATTGACGAAGCCGGAAATTAAACTCGCTTTTACTGATCTCATTCCAATCAATGGTCGCGCCATGCGGATCGTCGGCGCTGCCATTAATGACAAAGCCCATTTTCTCAAGATAGTGGGGGTCTTTTCGAAGTTTGGGCAGAATATCTTCGCGTGCGATTTTGGCAGGCACATGCCATGAGGGATTAAAAATCACGCTGCGAATAGCGCTGTGAATAAAGGGAGTCTTGCGGGTCGTGCGCCCCGTAATGACAGGGGCATAATAGACCCGTTGCCCGTTTTCGATAAGCTGAATCGTTGTGTTGGCCATGTTGACAAGGGCATACCGCGCCGGAAAGGCGCTGTTCATATGACGTTTGCGCTCCATATTCGCCCTTATTTGGCCAATACGTTCGTCCAAGGACTTGTTCATAGCCGCAACGGTTTTGCTGCCGATTGTGCCATCCGCATCAAGCCCGTTTCTTGCCTGATACTCAATGACGACGGCCTGCATTTCTTGCGTGTAAAGCAAAGGATCAGCGCCTTCGGCCACAGTGGGGAGGGCGTAGCCTTCCGCCTCCAGCCTCGCCTTAATGGCTTCAAGGCGGGGGCTGACTTCACCCAAGCGGATGGTTTCGCCTTGCGCGATGCGCGGCCACGTCCCCTTATCCTTCATGGCGCGATAGGTTTGCAGCGTTGTGGCCAGCCTTGTATAATCAAGGTCTAAGGGCGCTTGCGCCGTGAAATACTCGCTTAGCTTGTTATCTTTGATCGCGGCGGCAATTTCTGCGCCATAGGCAGGCGTTGTGCGCGCAAAGGGCCATCCGGCATAAAGCTGAGCCAACGTCACGCCGTCCCCGTGAATCCTGTGCGCCAGTTTAAACAAGCTGTCCGTCATAAGAACATCCAGTTTAAGCGAAGCGGCTTCATCGTCTGTTTTATTCAGCAAGGAGGCTATAAGGGAAAAAGCAAAAGGCTTATCGTCCAGCCCGTGATAAGTGATATAAGCTTTTATCGATTCAAGAAAGGCGGCCATGGCGTCCCGCCCTGTTGCGGATTGGGAATCCCATACAGGATGAAAAACGCGGCTTTGGTAAAGCTGAAACAGTTCGTCCTTATTCAAAGGATAGCCATCAAGCGTTACAGTGCTTTGCGTTAAGAACCGCGCCAGCGGCGTATCAGGCACAGGTGGCGCATCATTGGCCGAGGCGAGGGCGCTGCCGCCAAAGGCAAGAGCGCACACAAGGAGGACAAGGCGAAGAAAGGAGCGGCATGGATTCATGGTAAGCTTTTGTGATAACCTTATGTTTAAGGCCAACCGCCTTTTAAAAGGACCCATTAAAAAATAAGAAAATGGGATGCCAGCCTTCGCTGGCATGACGGGATTGGTGTTTAATTTCAATCCTATCTTCGTCATCCCCGCGAAGGCGGGGATCCCATTTGGTTTCTTTTTCAATGAGTCGGTTTATCAGCCTGTTGGTTTAATGGTGACATAACTCTGCCATGGAAATGTTAAAGGACTCTTAGGACGATGCCCCAGCACAGCGAAAAACGCGTTTTTTCCTATACGCCGGAACAGGTTTTTGACCTTGTGGCCGATGTTGCTCATTACCCTGACTTTCTGCCATGGTGCTTAGAGGCTCGCGTCTTTGATAAAAGCGAAACAGCGATGAAAGCGGATCTGCGCGTGGGGTATAAGGCGCTTTGCGATACTTTTACTTCGATTGTGCAGCTGGATCGGCCCCATCGCATCGTCGTGGCCTATGGCGCGGGGCCGCTTAGGCATCTGCACACCGCATGGCGGTTCACGCCTGTCGAAAAAGGGGCTTGCGAGGTCAGTTTTGATGTCGATTTCTGCCTTCAATCGCCCCTTTTGGGGGCTCTTTTGGATGCGTTTTTTGAACGCGCCTTCTTCAAAATGGTCGAAGCGTTTGAGGCGCGTGCCGCCCAGATTTACTTGCCGATGTGAGGCTCATGCCCCGTCATCAGGCGGATAATGTTCCCATAGTGCTTGATGTACACCAAAACCAAAATTCCCATGGTGATGGGCAAAAGCGTCGGCTCTTGAAACGTGATGAGATAGACAGGCATGGACGCCATCGCGATGAGGGCGCTGGCCGAGGATATCCGCAAAATCGCAGCCGCCGCCAGCCACGTCAGCATGGCCATCACCGCCGTGGGCCATGACAGCGCGAGCATAACGCCAAGCGCCGTGGCCACGCCCTTGCCGCCCTTAAACTTCAGCCACACGGGAAACATATGTCCCAGAAGGGCGACCAGTGCCGCCATTGTCGCCATGTCGGGGGCAAACGTCTGCGCGATGAAAACGGCCAGCGTGCCCTTCAACATGTCGAGCAAAAGCGTGAGCGCGGCAAGGCTCTTTTTGCCGGTACGCAAAACATTTGTCGCGCCGATATTGCCAGAGCCGATTTGGCGAAGGTCCCCTGCGCCCGCCATCTTTGTGATAAGAAGCCCGAACGGCACGCTGCCCAGAAGATAGGCGATGGCAAGGATAAGAGCATCGATCATGGGGAAAGCCTTTTAGGAGTTTGTTGAAAGCAGCACGTCAAGGCATGCCATACGAACGGCGACGCCCATTTCCATTTGCTCAAAGATAACGCTGACTTTGGGATCATCGGCAACTTCGCTGGTGATCTCAACGCCTCGGTTTAGGGGGGCAGGGTGCATCACGATCACGTCAGGCTTCGCCAACGCCAGCTTTTCATGCGTCAAGCCATAGGCGGCATGGTAATCCTCGCCAGTCATGGCAAACTCTCCCACCGCAAGGCGTTCGTTTTGGATGCGTAGCATCATCACGACATCGCTGCCCTCTAGCGCTTCTTTCATCGATGAGCAAACGATCGCGCCCAGCTTATCCGCGCCGTCATAGGCAAACTGCGGCGGCGCAAAAAAGAAGACGTTCGCCCCCATTTTCTTGAGCAAAAGGGCATTCGATTTCGCCACGCGGCTATGTTTGATATCGCCGCAAATGGCGACTTTAAGGCCTTCCAACTTGCCCTTATGCCGCTCCATCGTCAGCGCATCCAACAGCGCTTGCGTGGGGTGTTCGTTTGTGCCATCGCCCGCGTTGAGAACCGCGCCAGAGACAAGCGTTGAGGCTAACTTGACCGAGCCGTTTTCATGATGGCGGATCACAAAGCCATCGGCTTGCAACGCGCCCATCACATGGATCGTATCGGAAAACGTCTCGCCCTTGTTCATGGAGCTGGCGCTGGCGGTAAAGTTGATGACCTCCGCGCCCAGCCTTTTGGCCGCAATCTCAAACGAGGTACGCGTGCGCGTCGAGTTTTCAAAGAACATAGTGATGATGATTTGACCGGCCAGACGGTCACATGATTTTTTCGTTGAGCGGTTTTGGATGGCATAGCGGGCGGCCAAATCCAAAAGAGCGCGAATGTCCTGCGCCGAAAGGTGTTCGATGCCAAGGATATGATGATGGGGAAAGGCTGCCGTCATGATGCGGGGCTCCTTAAAGATTTAATGCCGATTCAATACCATGTCCTTAAAGAACGGACAAATCTATTTCTTGCCTGCCTACGCCCCGCTTGATAGGGTTGACTTATGCCTCTTCCTTCACAAAATGACATTCTACGTGCCCTTGGCGGCGTTGTGATCCCCGATACAAACGATAATATCGTTCAGGCGGGAATGGTTTCGGCCATCTCCGTGCGTGATGGCGAGGGGGGCAGCGAGCCTCAAATCCAGCTGGTGATTGAGGTTGATCCCGCCATGGGCGAGGGAATCGAGGTTATCCGTCAAAACGCTTTGGCACAGGTGAAAAGCGCAACAGGGATTGGCAATGTCTCTGTGATCATGACGGCGCATAAAGGCGCGCCCAGCGCGGCTTCCTCGAAAAAGGCAGCGGCTCAACCCGCCAATCCGCCAGAGCTGCCACAAGGCGTTAAAACCATCATTGCTGTGGCGTCAGCCAAGGGCGGCGTGGGCAAATCCACGACAGCTGTTAATTTGGCGCTGGCTCTTTATGCGTCGGGGCTATCGGTTGGCATTGTGGACGCCGATGTCCATGGCCCCTCGATCCCGCGTTTGATGGGGTTGCGCGAGTCTATGGAGCAAAATGAAGCGGGGCTTCTCATCCCGCATGAATCAATGGGCATTGCAGCCATGTCGATTGGTCTGCTGGTTCCAGAAGAAGCCCCCGTCATCTGGCGCGGGCCGATGATCCACAGCGCTCTTAAACAAATGCTCCATCAGGTTGATTGGGGGCAGCGCGATGTTTTAGTTTTGGATATGCCGCCTGGAACAGGTGATGTGCCGCTTTCTATCGCGCAGCATGTGCCCTTAACGGGCGCGGTGATTGTGTCAACGCCACAGGATTTAGCGTTGCAAGACGTGCGCAAGGGCGTCGCGATGTTTGAGAAATTGAGTGTGCCGCTGATGGGCATGATTGAGAACATGAGCGCTTTTGAATGCCCCCATTGCCACGGCATGACGCCCATCTTTGGGCATGGCGGCGCACGTGCGGATGCTGAGCGGATGGGGATCCCCTTTTTGGGTCATATCCCCCTTGCTATGGCCTTGCGCGAGTCATCAGATGCGGGCGCGCCCGTCGTTCATGCCGATCCAGAAGGATCCTATGCGCAGCTTTATAAGGCCATGGCGACAACGCTACGCGGAAAAATGGGACTCATCTAAAGGCCTTCTATGCGGCAAAAGCAGCACGATCCTCATCGCTGATTTCATAGTTGCCATAGATGTTTTGCACATCGTCGTTGTCTTCCAAAATATCGATAAGCTTGAGCAGCGTTTGGGCGGCATCACCCGTTACAGGAATGTCGTTCTTGGCATACCACACAAGTTTTGCACTTGAGGGATCGCCAAACTTAGCCTCTAGCGCTGAGCGAACAACGCCAAAGTCTTCAACGCTCATCGTGACGTAATGGGCGTCTTCTTCGCTCTCTACGTTATCGCCGCCAGCCTCAATCACGGCCTCCAGCATGGCGTCAGGCGTTGCCGTCGCAACGGGAAAGGTAATCTCTCCCACGCGATCAAACATAAAACTGACAGAGCCCGTTTCAGCAAGGTTGCCCCCATTTTTAGAGAGTGCTGTGCGGATTTCTGCCGCTGTGCGATTGCGGTTGTCTGTGAGCGCTTCGATAATCAACGCGCTGCCCCCAGGGCCATAAGCTTCATACCGCACTTCTTCATAAACGCCTTTATCGTCAGAGCCTGGTTGCCCTGATTTGATCGCCCGTTCAATGCGGTCTTTGGTCATGTTCTTGACGCGAGCCTCAGCCAACGCAGCGCGAAGGCGCGGGTTATGCGCAGGGTCAGGAGAGCCCAGTTTTGAGGCGACGGTAATTTCACGGGCAATTTTATTAAAAACCTTGCCCTTCTTGGCATCGCTGATGCCTTTTGTGTGCATAATGTTTTTTGCGTGGGAATGGCCGGACATCGACATCTCGTCTGTAAGTTGCGTGATGATGCTGTTCTAGCTTATCCTAAGGGGCGAGAAAAGACGCAAAATTCAAAAAACATGCGGAATGTGACGGCCATTAGACTACGCCAACTTGATCCTTTCACGAACAAAAACGCCGCTTTCCTTTGTCGGAGAGCGGCGTTTTTTTAGGCGTATCGAAAAGACGGCAATAAAGATTATTCCGCTGCTTCTTCGGCTTCAGTTTTGGCTTTTTTTGCACGAGGCTTTTTGGCCTTGGGGGCTTCGTCGCCTTCAGCTGTTTCTGGAGCAGGAAGAACATCGGTTGTGCCGATGGCTTCGATCACGACGCGCTCCGCTTCTTCAGCTGCTTCCTTGGCTGCGGCCTTGATCAGCGCCATGCCTTTTTCGGCTTGGACAACAGCTTCTTCGGCAGAGCGAGCGACGTTGACCGTCACCTTGATCATGACTTCAGGATGCAACTTCACCTTGATGGGGAAGAGGCCAAGAGCCTTGATAGGCGTGTCAATCTGAACCATCAAGCGATCGATGGCCTTACCGGCTTCCTTGGCGGCATCGGCCACGTCACGCGCAGTGACAGAGCCGTACAGCATGCCCATTTCGCTGGCCTGACGGATGATGACGACCTTCAGGTCGCCCATCGTGGCTGCCAACTTTTCGGCTTCGGTGCGCAGCGCGGCGTTCTTGGCTTCAAGCTCGGCGCGTTGTTTTTCGAACTGTTCAAGATTGCTCTTGGTAGCGCGTAGAGCCTTTTTCTGCGGCAAAAGGTAGTTGCGGGCAAAGCCAGGACGAACCTTGACCGTTTGACCCATTGTTCCCAAACGCTCAATGCGTTCTAACAAAATAACTTCAATCATGTTTTCCTCCTAGGGGCACTGGCGTGATTTATGCGCCGGCACGGTCATTGACATAAGGCAGCAAAGCCAAAAAGCGCGCGCGCTTGATCGCCTGCTTGAGCTCGCGTTGTTTCTTGTTGGATACGGCTGTGATGCGCGAAGGCACGATCTTGCCGCGTTCGGAAACAAAACGCCCCAAAAGACGGACGTCTTTATAATCGATCTTGGGGGCTGCCTCGCCGCCAAAAGGGCAGGTCTTGCGGCGACCGAAGAAGTGGCCTCCACCCATACCGCCGCTTGCGCTTGCGCCGCTGCTACGGCGCTTGCCGCCTGCTCCGCCTGTGCTTGTTTCATTGATGCTCATGATGATCTCCTTTAAATCCTGAAATTATTCTTCGATGACAGCGTCACGCGACGAAGGGCGAGGCGCACGAGGGGCGCGATCACCACGGTCGCCGCGATCACCACGGTCGCCACGTTCATTGCTGTCGCGTTCTTCGCGGCGCATCATGACCGAAGGGCCTTCCTCAAGCTCATCAACCTTGACGGTCATGAAGCGAAGGATGTCTTCGTTCAGGCGCATATTGCGTTCCATCTCATTGATGGCCGCTGGGGGCGCATCAAGGTTGAACAGCACATAGTGGCCTTTTTTGTTTTTGCGAATGCGATACGCCAGCGTGCGAAGACCCCATTGCTCGGTCTTCTTGACGCTGCCACCTGCGGTGGTGACGATATCGGTGAATAAGGTTGTCAAGGCCTCAACTTGCGTCGCAGGAATATCCTGACGTGCGACAAAGACGGACTCATAGTATGGCATAGATCCACACTCCCTTCGGGTCTAGGCGACCGGCCGCTGGGTTTGAGACCATCTCAAAAAGCATCAGCTGCACCGATCAAGCCGGACTCCCATCAAGGAATCCAGCAAGGAGTTATTGGGCGCTTCTATAGCGGGAAACCCTGCCAGAGGCAAGAGTAAAAGAAAGGCAGAATAAAAGAAGGCATAAAAGAAAGGCAACGAGGAAAAGGCCTGAATGGAACCTTTTACGAGAGTTCGTTCGCTTGAAAACCCCTGTTTCCAGATGTCTTATAGACTACGCCAAAGAATTAACTTACGCTAGATGCATCAGGGCGATTCAAAGTAAGCCACAAACCAAGCAAATGGCGCGATTTTTGTCGT
>DYNT01000187.1 GCA_020720905.1 Micavibrio aeruginosavorus | reverse complement strand
AACAAACAATCCCGTTGTCATCCCCGCGCCCTCGTCCCGCCGCTCTTGCGGCGGACGAAAGGGCAAAGCGGGAATCCCGTTTGTTGTCTTTCCCAATGAGTCCATTCATCGGGCGGTTGGTATAAGCTTTCGGACAGACGTGGCGTTGGCGTTTTGGAAAAACGCTTTAGGTATCTAAAAAGCTGCGAAGCTTGCGTGAGCGGGACGGGTGCTTCAGCTTGCGCAAAGCTTTGGCTTCAATCTGGCGGATACGCTCGCGCGTTACGCTGAACTGTTGCCCGACTTCTTCCAGCGTGTGGTCGGTGTTCATGCCGATGCCAAAGCGCATGCGAAGGACGCGCTCTTCGCGGGCGGTCAGCGTCGCCAGAACCCGCGTGGTTGTCTCGCGCAAATTGCCAAGGATGGCGGCATCCAAGGGCTGAATGGCGTTCTTGTCTTCAATGAAATCGCCAAGGTGCGAATCTTCCTCATCCCCGATGGGGGTTTCAAGGCTGATCGGTTCTTTGGCAATCTTCAAAACCTTGCGCACTTTCTCCAGCGGCATGTGCAGCTTTTCGGCCAGCTCTTCTGGCGTAGGCTCGCGGCCAATTTCATGCAGCATTTGGCGGCTGGTGCGCACCAGCTTGTTGATGGTCTCGATCATATGCACAGGGATGCGGATCGTGCGCGCTTGATCGGCGATAGAGCGCGTAATGGCCTGACGTATCCACCACGTTGCATAGGTGGAGAACTTATACCCGCGACGATATTCGAACTTCTCAACCGCTTTCATCAGGCCGATGTTGCCTTCTTGGATTAAGTCAAGGAATTGAAGGCCTCGGTTGGTGTACTTCTTGGCGATTGAAATCACGAGGCGTAGGTTCGCTTCGACCATTTCTTTTTTGGCGCGATTACTCTCGCGCTCGCCTTTTTGCACCGTCATGACGATGCGTTTAAAATCTTCCAAAGGTAGGCCAGCTTCATCGCAAATCGACGCGATTTCAGCGCGCAGACGCTCAACTTCGTTTTCATGAAGCTCCACAAACTTCGCCCATGCCTTGACGTTGGCGGGAACGGGTTTGGGGGCGGGTTCTGAGGCCTTGACTTCTTTGACGTCTTTCTTGCCTTTGGGCGCCGCTTTGGCTTCGGCCTTTTTGGGCGCGGCCTTTTTGGGCGCGGCCTTGGGTGGGTTGAAGACGGCATCCAGCCAATGGCGATCCAATTCATGATGGGCATAGCGCGCCAGAAAATCTTCGCGCTTCACGCCGCTGTCGGAGGCAAGACGCAAGATGCGCCCCTCAATGCCCAGAAGGCGGCGGTTGAGCGTATAGAGCTGTTGCACCAACTGTTCAAGGCGGTGATTGTTTAAACGAACGGTGCGAACCAGATCGACAATCTCTTCTTTTGCGGCGTCCAGTTTTTTGGTTTGCGCAGGGGAAAGCGTTTCGCCTTTTTGAACGGCGGCGTGGCGCTGTGTTTGCAGGCGGAAAAGCTTGCTGTAGGTGCTGGAAATCTTATCAAAGGTTTCCATGATTTGCGGCTTAAGTTTTTCCTCAAGCATGGAAAGCGACAGGTTTTCCTCATCGCCGTCGCTCTCAAAGTCGCCTTCACCTTCTGGCTTTTCTTCGTCGTCGCTATCAGGTTCCGCTTCGGCGCTCGCGCCTTCTTCTAAAAGGTCGGCCTCGTTATTGGGGCCGCCGCCATAGGTCGCTTCCAAATCGATAATGTCGCGCAGCAACATCTTGCTTTCGTTCAGCGCGTCCAGCCAGCTCAAGATAGCCTGAATGGTCAGCGGCGATTCACAAACGCCGCCGATCATCATCTCGCGGCCAGCTTCGATGCGTTTGGCAATGGCGATTTCGCCTTCGCGGCTGAGAAGCTCAACCGTTCCCATTTCGCGCAAATACAGGCGAACGGGGTCATCGGTGCGGCCTGCCTCCGAAGACACATTGCCCATGGTCTCGCCTTCGCCGTCTTCGCCGTCGCCATCGTTTTTCGCAGCGGGCTCGT
>DYNT01000186.1 GCA_020720905.1 Micavibrio aeruginosavorus | reverse complement strand
AAGCGTTTTGCGATGGACATAATGCGGCCTTCGCCTTCTTTGGCATGGTGCCGTTATCGATCTTGTATGACAACACCAAGATTGCCGTGGCGCGGATACTGGGAAACGGCGAGCGCGTTCGTTCCCGGGTCTTCAGCGAGCTGCAGTCGCATTATCTCTTTGCCGATCGCTTTGGCCGCCCAGCCAGAGGCAACGATAAGGGCAAGGTCGAAGGTCTGGTGGGCTATGCACGGCGCAACTTTATGGTGCCGATCCCCCGCTTTGTCAGTTATACGGCGTTCAACGAGCATTTGGAATCTTGTTGCCGCAAGCGCCAAGATGAGCGCCTGCGTGGTCATGCAAGAACTATCGGTGAACGCCTCAAGAACGATCTGGCGGCGATGTTGCCTTTGCCTGCGGTGCCTTATGATGCCTGCGCACGGCAGGCAACGCGCGTCAGTTCGCTATCGCTCGTGCGTTATCGCAATAATGATTATTCGGTTCCTGTCGCCTATGGTCATCGGGAGGTATTGGTCAAAGCCTATGTCGACCGTGTCGAGATAAACTGCGGCAGCGACTGCATTGCCAAGCATGAGCGCTCTTACGATAAAGCCGATTTTATATTCGATCCGCTGCATTATCTGGCGCTGATCGAGAGGAAAGTGAATGCGCTTGATCAAGCCGCGCCGTTGGCTGACTGGAGACTGCCGCCAATCTTTGACACCCTGCGGCATCTTTTGGAAGCTCGCATGGGGAAAGCGGGTAAGCGCGAATATGTTCAAGTTTTACGCCTTCTGGAAACATTCCCGCTTGTGGACGTTGATGCCGCCATCCAGCAGGCGATACACCTTGGCGTGATTGGCTTTGATGCGGTCAAGCATGTGTTGCTGTGCCGGATCGAACAAAAACCGCCTCGGCTCAATCTTGATATTTATCCGTATCTGCCTCGGGCACAGGTCAGCGTCACACACGCAGCGAGCTATTTAACGCTTCTATCCGGAGGAACGGCATGAACACGCCAGGCAACAACCCAAGCTCTAGCGATCTGCCCCACGTTCTTTTGGCACACCATCTGAAGGTATTAAAACTGCCGACGTTCCTGCGCGAGTACGATAAGGTCGCCCGACAAGGGGCGGCAGAGGGCATCGACCATCCACGTTATTTATTGCGTTTGACGGAACTGGAACTGATCGAGCGCGAGCGCCGCATGGTCGAACGGCGGATCCGCCAAGCGGGCTTCCCGACCGTGAAAAGCTTGGACAGCTTCGACTTCGCCATGCTGCCGAGCTTGAACAAAACCCTTGTCAATGAACTGGCGCGCAGCGAGTACATTGGCCATCGTGAAAATATTATAGCGCTCGGCAACAGTGGCACCGGCAAGACGCATATCGCGCTGGGGCTCGGCCTAGCTGCTTGCCAGAAGGGCTTGTCGGTCGGCTTTACCACGGCGGCAGCATTGGTTCATGCGTTACTGGAGGCGCGCGATGAAAAACGTCTACTGCGTCTGCAAAAGCAACTCGCCGCTTACAAACTGTTGATTATTGACGAGTTGGGTTATGTACCTTTGTCCAAAACGGGAGCCGAACTTTTGTTCGAGGTGTTCAGCCAGCGTTATGAACGCGGCTCCGTCCTCGTGACCAGCAATCTCCCGTTTGATGAATGGACGGAAGTGTTTGGCTCGGAACGATTAACCGGCGCTCTGCTGGATCGGCTGACGCATCAGGTTCATATTCTAGAAATGAACGGCGAGAGCTTTCGCCTCACGCAAAGCAAAAAACGCAAAACATCAACGCGATAAGACTGTGGATAAGGGCGAGCTACGCTTCCGCTGTGTGGGGCTCACGCTCCGCTCGCCCTTACCCACAGCCACCCACCCTCCGTCCCAAAAAATGAGCCTTCTCACGTTAAGTCACCGCCCTCGACCCCCATTCCCATGCGCCAACCGGTACACTTTTGCTCCGCCGTTTATAGAACGGACTGAAAAATAGACCTCCTTTCAATCATCGTTAAGA
>DYNT01000185.1 GCA_020720905.1 Micavibrio aeruginosavorus | reverse complement strand
TGTCTGTTGAGATTGTTGTTCAGACATTTTAGCCTCCTTCATATTCGACCCCGTATCTTCGGCACGAACGGGGACAAAACCAAAAGCATCGGCCTCAACAACAGGAGCCGCTTCTTCTTGAACAGATGCAGCGGCGGCCTCTACCACAGAGGGCGCAACAGGTTCAACGGACACAGACGCCTCAGCCTCTCGCCCTTCAGCCATAGCGTCCAAGTCATTGATCAACGCTTGGTCATCGCCGGGCGCCTCAGCCTCCGTTTCTTCCAAAACCGAAAGAAGATATTTAATAGCGTCAATAGAGCGCAAAATAAGGGTCACCGCTTGCGGCGTCACCTTAAGCTGGCCATCGCGGAATTTACCTAAAATGTTTTCACCGGCATGTGCCACTTTTTCCAAGCGGGGCAGTCCCAAAAAGCCACACGTCCCCTTAACCGTATGAACCAAACGGAAAATGCTGCCAATCAAGGCAGGGTCATTGGGATTTTGTTCAAGGCGAACCAGCTCAACATCAAGCTGAGCGATGCTCTCATGAGTCTCCGTCAGAAATTCTCTTAACAGATCATCCATTTTCAAAGCCCCTTAGTTAGACAGAATCACCAACAGCATCGCTCTTGGTCATCATGATGAACAAATCTTAAAAAACCCTTATACGAGCCGCTCGCTATCGTATTCAGTAACCTTGGCCAATAACGCTAAATCCAACTGGTCAGGACAGGGAGAGGAAGGAAGGATAGACAAAGAAAACGTAGAGGCAAACCGACCCGTCATATAGGATTGAATGGTGCGCGGCGTAAGCTCTTCAACAGGCGTGACACCGCTTAAAGCCTCATTAAAAGAAGGCAATAACTGCGCCGCCTTTCCAACAAGCTCTAAACGACACCCCAGTGTGCCATCGGCCTCGATTCGGCGCAAGGCTATCGCGCCACCATAGGCCAGAACCTCTTCGGCCAGAAGCAGCATGTTAATAAGCGTCTTGAGCGCCCCGCGCCTCGAAGACACCTCCTCCAACGACAAGGCCTCTGGCCAGTCCAGCTTGATCTTACCCGTTTCAAAATACTGCTCGGCCACCAAGCGCACATCCCTAACGGGGAGGCTCTCCTCACTGCCTGCGCGGCCATACGCTATCCTAAAAAGCTTAAGGCGACGCGAGGACACGCTTGCGCTATCCGCAATCAGCTTCATGGCCTCATCAACGACGGTTTCTCCAATGTCCTCAATAAGTTCGACGCCATTATTGATAGCGCTCACGGGGCTGATAAGATCGTGACAAATCTTTGACGATAAAAGCTCAAGAACGCGCAAATCTATCTGCATAAGAACTCCTTCTACGCCACGGATTAACAGGCCAAAGCCTTTTAAGAAAAAAGCCAGCCTACTCTATATTTACAGTTGCGCGACAATCGTTAATTGATCATTAATGAACAGGTAAGTCCTTATTCTTTTGTTCATCGGTTGATCATGAAAATTGCTTTTGTCGCCTCGCCCACCCCCTTGGCTCAAGAATCACTTCTTGATCTTGAGCGTCGTTATCCCCATGTCTCGACCGAGGAAGCCGACACCCTTGTCGTTTTAGGGGGCGACGGACAGATTCTTAAAACACTGCATGCTTCTCATAAAGACAACAAAAAAGTCTTTGCCCTTAGGCGCACACAGTCTGTTGGCTTTTTGTGCAATGATTATGCCCCTGAAAACCTGATTGAGCGCATTGAACGAGCCCAAAGCGTAACCCTGCGCCCCCTTAAGGTTGAATGCGCCACCACAGACGGCACAACGCACACAGCCCTAGCCATCAACGAGATATCGTTTCTGCGTGACTCGCCACAATCCGCCAAGCTTCAGGTCTGTATTGACACTGTGGAGCGCATCCACCGCTACAGTGGCGACGGCCTGTTGATTTCAACGCCAGCAGGAAGCACCGCCTACAACCATTCGGCGGGAGGGCCCATCATGCCCCTCGACTCCAACACACTGGTGATGACCGCCATCTGTGGCTTTCGCCC
>DYNT01000184.1 GCA_020720905.1 Micavibrio aeruginosavorus | reverse complement strand
GAACGGGATTGGTCACAAATACGTCGTCACCAACAATCTGAATACGCTCGCCCAGCTCCTCAGTCATCAGCTCCCAGCCCTCAAAATCGTCTTCGGCCATGCCGTCTTCGATGGAGATGATGGGGAAATTATCGCAAAGCTCAGCATAATAACGCACCATTTGCTCAGCGGTCAGGGTCTTGCGCTCGCCTGTCAAGGCATAGTGGCCATCCTTAAAAAACTCGCTTGAGGCGGCATCAAGGGCGATCATGATATCCTCACCCGGCGCATAGCCCGCTTTTTCAATGGCGCGCATGATGTACGTGAGCGCCTCATCGGCTGAACGCAAATTAGGCGCAAAGCCGCCCTCATCGCCAATGTTGGTGTTCAGGCCAGCATCCTTAAGCAGCTTTTTAAGGCTGTGAAAAACTTCCGCGCCCATGCGGATTGCATCGGTGACGCTCTCGCCGCCGACAGGCATAATCATGAACTCTTGGATATCGATGGGGTTATCGGCATGAGCGCCGCCATTCATAATGTTCATCTGTGGCACAGGCAGCAAGGAAGCCGCCGTCCCACCGATATAGCGATAAAAGGGAAGCTGGCTTTCCATCGCAGCCGCCCGCGCCGCCGCCATGCTCACGCCCAAGATGGCATTGGCACCAAGGCGAGACTTATTGGGCGTGCCGTCCAGCTCAATCAACACGCCATCAAGGCCGATTTGATCCACAGCGTCATAGCCAATGATGGCATCCGCAATCTCGCCATTCACATGCTCAACCGCACGCATCGTGCCCTTGCCCAAATAACGCTCCGCATCGCCATCGCGAAGCTCCACCGCTTCATGAGCGCCCGTCGAAGCCCCAGACGGAACAGCGGCACGACCAAACGCACCGGACTCCAATGTTACATCAACCTCAACCGTCGGATTGCCACGGCTGTCAAGAATTTCGCGGCCATGAATTTGAAGAATGGTAGACATGAGGGAGGCTCCTTGTTGAGGTACTGAAATAGAGACAGAAGAGTTAACCACTCTTGCTATCAAAAGACAAGGATGAGAGAAAGCTCCTTAGGAACTTTTTCCAAAAGATCATCGTTTTCATAAAAGCATCACAAAGAAGCGCTCTGGCCACAGAACAGCACAATCGGACAAGAAGACCTTGAAGGTTTTAGCGAACACCCAAGACTTGGTAGAAATAGAAGCCTGCGGCAATCGTCGTTGCGTTTGTATTTTCAACGCAACCGATCATTTTCCCATCCAAAACACCGGGCCAACTGCTTCCATCAATTAACGTGCCAAGACCGAAATCACCGATATTAGCTGTTGCGGCATGCGCCGCGCCCGTGGCCATGGAGTTCACCTTAGAGTTCACTTCGTCACACACACCTTCTACAACGCGCAAAACAGCAACGCGACTTCCGTCCGTCGTGCCAATGGCTGGAATAGCGATCAAAGGATATTTCCACGTATCTGTTGCTGGCGCAGCCGCCATGGAAACGGACGGAGATGTAATGCCACCGCCAAGTGGAGAAAACAGATCATCGGCAGCCGTTGTATGGGTGGGATCCAAATCAACACTAGAAAAATCAACGCCATTACCAAGAATGCGTTCAAAACCAATTTTCAAATTTTGCCCCATATCAACCATAGCGGTTGCTTTGGCTCTATTGCTTTCACCCGTTGTTCCCGTTGTAAAGGAACCGCTGCCAGCCGCAATGGCGGCCGCCAAAATCCCAAGAACAGCGATAATGAATAGAATGGGTCCAATCGCAATACCGGCACATGACCCAAGACGCTGGCAAGAGCTATTCAATGTAATATCCGTCATGGGGTCCCCTGTTTTAAGTTTTTAGCTACGGAGCAATCTAAGGCGAGATGGTTAAGCAAAGATTACCCTTACAAAAAAGCAGCGATTCGCTTCTAGCAGTCTGTCATATCCACCAATAAATGCAACATCTTTCCCAGCAGCCTCACGCAAAGACTAGGGCTAGAAATCTAGGTTAACAAATCACCCTCTCCTTGCGGGA
>DYNT01000183.1 GCA_020720905.1 Micavibrio aeruginosavorus | reverse complement strand
TATGCGGTTTGGCGGGGAAAAATTTTTCGGGTTTTCAAGCGGACGGACTATACTCCTCGCACCTCAAGAGTTGGCAAGCAAGGGTGAAAATCTTGGCGTAAAGTTGTCGAATAAACGATCAACCCAGCCATGCGCTTTTTGAGGAAAAACAGCGGTGAAGAAGCTATTTAAAGGAATCAACAACTAACTGATTTTCCCAATATGCCCACAAGATAGAATGTCTTTTTCTATCAGTGAGCTGGCTGGCAAAAACTGGACAGATTTTGGGCTAGAGTTAAGGTGTGGTATTGCCCCGAGAATGGTGAAAAACCAAGGGGATAGAAATGGCGAACACACGGAAGAAGCATAGCGCGGCGTTTAAGGCAAAAGTGGGGCTGGCGGCGATACGTGAGGAAGGCACCATCGCGGAACTGGCGAGCAAATATCAGGTGCACGCAAACCAGATCAGGCAGTTAGAAAGATTGGTCAAAAAAGATGTCTCGTTTTCGATAATCCATTTCCCTTTCTTCTTGATTTGGCGTGAACGCTCGATTTTAGCAATCTGGCGTACGCTGGGCCAGTCGTTGCGACAGAGCCCCCTCGCTTCAACAGGCAAAACAATGCGGCACCGAAATCCGCACAAAACAGCTAAATGCTACGATTTCACACTTGACTTGCTCCAATTACACTTAGGGATTGCTCATTAACTATTCTGTTGGGGCATCTTTCATTAGAATCTTTCTTCCGCACAAACCGATTCAAATCCTCCCGCGTGTATCGCACGCTGTTGCCGATCTTGACGAAGCTGGGGCCGCATTTGCGCCAACGCCAGTTTTCGAGAAGGCGTGGGTTGATGTTCAAATACGAGGCTGCCTGAAGGGATGTCATGAAATTGGGCGTGTCTTCTGTTTTCGAAAACTGCAGTCTTTCCGCTAATGGCGACAAGATAGGCGGATTAACACAGACCGCTGTTCCGTCGATAACAATTTCGCCGCTGGGCTTCGGCAGAGCCAGAAGCTCCCCGAGTTTATCCGTAACCTGGCTTGCCGCTTCGAGCACAGGGCTGATTGCAAGATGGGCATAACGCGCTGTTGTTTGCGTTTGCGTGTGACCAAGCAGCCGCCCGATCATCGGCAGGCTCATGCCCATGGCTACGGCGTTCGAGGCAAAGGTGTGGCGCAGATCATGGATATGAACGTCCTCGATGCCAGCCCACTTGCGAATCTTTTGCCACGTCGTTTGCAGATCGTTGATCGGCTCGTCCGTCTTGTGATCGGAGCAAATCAGGTATGGATTGTTTTCTTTGCGCGGCAAACGGCGCAGCAAGTCAATGGCAGAGCGGCCAAGGTGGATAAATTTCGGCCCCGTCTTGGAGTCTGGCAACCGGATGATGCCGCGCTCAAGAAGGACGTATTCCCATTTGCAGAACTGAATTTCTCCAAGACGTGCGCCGGTCAGGATCAGCAAGCGAAATGCCGCGATAGCATAAGGCGAACATAGTTGCGCTTCCTCTGCCATGTGCAGGGTCTCGCCGAGGCGTCTGGTTTCATCCGGCGAGAGATACCGCTCGCGCTTGTTCTCCTTGAACTTCTTGATGTGTCGACGTGGGTTCGTGCCATCATTGCGCCAGCCCCACAATTCCGCGAGATTGAACATTTTAGAGACGATCTCGATCATCCGATTTGCATTCGTCGGTTTCTTTGACATCGCGTGATGCAGGTTTGCGATATGGGCACGGGTGACATCCGTGACTTTCAAATGGCCGAACTCCGGCAGGATGTAGCGGTTCAGGATAAAGTTGTAATTTCGGTAGGTGCTGGGCTTCACATGCAAGGCGCAATGTTCTTCCAGATAACGCTTGGCCAGATCGCGCACAGTGGGTGCCTGCGCCAACACCCGCTTCTCGCCAGAGGGGTCTTGGCCGTCCCTAACCGCCGCCAGCACCTTAGTTGCCTTGGCACGAGCCTGCTCGACCGTGAAGACCGGATAGTGCCCCAGCGTGCAACGCCGCACTTTGCGTCCTGCTCGGTACTGCAGAAC
>DYNT01000182.1 GCA_020720905.1 Micavibrio aeruginosavorus | reverse complement strand
CTTTCACGATGATGTAGCCCGCTGCAATATCCCAAATGCCAAGCCCTTCCTCCCAATAACCGTCAAACCGCCCCGCCGCGACATAGGCCATATCCAGCGCCGCCGATCCAGCGCGGCGAATGCCCGCAACCTTGGGCATCACTGCCGCCAATTCCTTCATCACCTTAGCATCGTTCTTCTTGCTGCCCTTAAAGGGCAAACCCGTTGCGATCAAACATTCGGAGAGATCCTTGCGCCCCGACACGCGCAGACGCTTGTTCGAACCATACGCGCCAAGGCCGCGTTCGGCCCAAAACATTTCATCGGTAATAGGGTTATAAATCAGCCCCGCGATAACCTCGCCCGCTTTTTCTGCTGCGATGGAAATGCACCAGTGCGGCACGCCATGAAGAAAATTGGTTGTGCCATCCAAAGGATCAATAATCCAACGCTCAGCCTTGCCAGAGGTATCGGCCTCGCCGTCCTCTTCCTCGCCCAAAAAGCCAAAGGAAGGACGCGCCTTCGTCAGCTCCTCACGCAAGATTTTTTGCGCCTTGATGTCCGCGTTGCTGACAAAATCAGCAGGCCCCTTGCGCGACACCTGCAAATGTTCAACCTCACCAAAATCGCGGCTTAATCCCTTGCCAGCCTTTTCAGCGGCCTTAGCCATCACATTGATCAAAGCAGGGCGCATCACCATGGTCGATTTTCCTTTGTTGTTGCCTGAAGCGTTTTTTGCCTTGGCTGGTCAAGAGAAAAGGTGGCGCATGAAATACGCCACCTTTTCAAATATCGTCTTTCAATCTTTATCGTCAAGCAAAAGGCTTAGGCAGCTTTTTCTTTCTTGGCGACTTTTTCTTTTTTGACGGCCAAAATCGTCACCTTACCGCCAGCCTTTTCAACGGCGGCGATGGCAGAGGCCGAAGCCCCCGCAATGGCAATCTCAACCTTGGTCGTGATCGAACCTTTGGCCAGCAAGCGAACGCCGTCCTTTGATTTTGACACCAAGCCAATTTCAAGAAGCTTATCTTCTGTGATGATCTTCTTGATATCAACGCGGCCATCTTCAATCGCTTCTTGCAGGCGACCAATATTCAGCTCGGCATAATCTTTGGGGAACATCGTCTTGAAACCGCGCTTTGGCAAGCGACGATGAAGCGGCATTTGCCCGCCTTCAAATCCGCGAATAGAAACGCCCGTGCGAGACTTTTGACCCTTAACGCCGCTGCCGCAGGTTTTACCCTTGCCAGAGCCGATACCGCGTCCAACGATAGTCCGGTTCTTGCGTGCCCCTAGGTTATCGCGCAAATCGTTGAGTTTCATGATAGTCGTCCTTTTTTTCTAAACTAACGTCTTATGTTTTTTAGGCGTCTTCGCCTTCGACGGTGACAAGATGGCGCACCTTACGGATCATGCCACGCACGGCGGGCGTATCTTCAAGTTCGCGGCGTGAGCGCGGCTTGCCAAGGCCAAGGCCAACAAGCGTTCCACGCGCGGCGGCCTGCAAACACGTCATGCTGCCATGCTGAACAACAACCAGAGTCTTCCCCTTGGCCGTTTTCTTCGCGGCTGTTTTCGGAGCGGCAGGAGCCGCCTTCTTTGCTGTCTTGGTTTCCATCGTCATAACCACTTCTTAGAAAAACAAAATTTACGCTTCTTTGGCCGCTACGGTTTCTTCACCCTTGCGCCCCAGAATATCACTCACCTTCTTGCCGCGACGCATGGCCACAGCGCGAGGGCTGGAGACTTGATCCAAAGCATTAAAAGTCGCCTTGATCATGTTATGAGGATTGGATGTTCCAACCGATTTTGCCACAACGTCTTGAATGCCAAGCGCTTCGAAAACCGCACGCATAGGGCCACCAGCGATAATACCCGTACCGGCAGGCGCGGCACGCAGAACAACCTTGCCCGCGCCATAAACACCGCGCACATCATGATGAAGCGTGCGACCTTCACGAAGCGGAATGCGGCGCATCTTGCGCTTGGCAGCTTCCGTTGCTTTGCGAATGGCTTCCGGCACTTCACGCGCTTTGCCCGTCCCC
>DYNT01000027.1 GCA_020720905.1 Micavibrio aeruginosavorus | reverse complement strand
AAGACGCAAGGCATGGAAAAGGGTATGCCCGTTCCTGTCGTGATCACGGCGTTTTCGGATCGCACGTTTACGTTTGTGACGAAGAAGCCCCCTAATACCTATTGGATCAAAAAGGCGATCAAGCTTGAGCATGGTTCTAAGACTCCGGGAACAGCGATTGTTGGATCGATCACGATGACGCAAATTCGTGAAATTGCGAAAGAGAAAATCGTCGATATGAACGCGAACGATATTGAAGCGGCGGCTAAAATGCTGGTCGGTTCAGCGCGTTCGATGGGTCTTATGGTTGTGGAGGAATAAGCCATGAAACAAGGAAAAAAACTTCGCAAGGTTCTCCCCGCCGTTGATCGCAAGAAGCTGTATGCTCTTGATGAGGGCGTGAAGCTTGTCAAAAAGAATGCGGGCGACTTGTCGCGCAAGTTCACCGAGACGCTGGACATCGCGATTAATCTTGGCATTGATACAAAGCAGTCGGATCAGTCTGTGCGTGGCATGGTGCAGTTGCCCCATGGTACAGGCAAAAGCGTTCGCGTTGCTGTGTTCGCTAAGGGCGAAAAAGCGGATGCCGCTTTGGCCGCTGGCGCTGACGTTGTCGGCGCTGATGATTTGGCTGAAAAGATCATGGGCGGTTTTTCTGCCTTTGATCGCGTCATCGCAACCCCTGATATGATGGGCGTTGTGGGCAAGTTGGGTAAGGTTCTGGGCCCTCGTGGCCTGATGCCTAACCCGAAGCTTGGCACAGTGACGCCAAACGTCGTGGATGCGATTAAGTCGGCCAAGGCTGGCTCTATCGAGTTTCGCGCCGAAAAGGGCGGCATCGTTCATGCCGGCATAGGCAAGATTAGCTTTACCGAAGAGCAGTTGATTGAAAATGCTCGCGCCTTTATCAGCGCAATTGCCAAAGCACGTCCTGCTGGCGTGAAGGGCACGTACATCAACCGCGTGGCGTTGTCGTCAACCATGGGGCCTGGCCTGAAGGTTGATCTTGCAACGATAAGCGGCGAGCAGGCCTAAGACCTGATCGTTTGAAGAGAAAAAAGCCCCGCTGATCAGCAAAGTCGGCGGGGCTTTTTTTTCGCACCCTTGACAAAGTGCCCCAATGGGGCATATTGTATCTGATGCAAACGATTGCCGAAACGCGCTATTATCTTTCACGAGCAGAAAAACGACTAACGCTGAAAGAACGTGAGCGTATTGTTATGACTCTGGCGATTGACCCATTGGCTGGAGATTTAATTGTCCGATTTTTAGCAATGGCGGAGGAAGAAACAATGACAAAAAAAGCTTTTGAAGGAATCATGTCTGGTCTTCATGACGCTTTGGCCATGGCGCGGGGTGATAAGAAGGCGGGCAAGGTCACGCGTGTTAGCGTTCGCGCCGCCGATGTTAAGGCTGCTCGCAAACAAGTGGGACTGACGCGTGATGAGTTTGCCAGTGCCTTCGGGCTTAGCGCTGCAACCTTGCGTAAATGGGAAAATGGCGAGCGCCATCCTACGGGCGCAGCGCGGGCTCTTTTGACTATTATTGCCCGCGAACCTGATGCTGTGCTACGTGCTATCAGGAAATAATGGCGGATAGCGTTTACACCTAATGTTCACCCCTTCCTTCAATCCATCCCAGCCTTGCCGCGTGCACATTGGCGGCGCGCCTGCGGGGCATGATGCCCGCGCGGTGGCTGAGGTTTCCTTGCGCTGCGTAGGCGCGCCTGTCGTGTATGTCGCGCTGGATGATGTGCAGGCGGCGGTGATGGCGGATAGTCTTGCCTTCTTTGCGCCGCATGTTGAGATCGTGAGCTTCCCCGCGTGGGATTGCTTGCCTTATGACAGAATATCGCCCCATGCGGATAGTGTCGGGCAACGGCTGGCGGCGCTGAGCCGTTTGACAGGGCCGTTTAAGAAACCAGCGGTGCTGCTCACAACCGTGAACGCGCTGACGCAAAAGGTTCTGCCGCCCGAAGTTTTAAAGGACACGTGTTTGTCTCTTGCGGTGGGCGATGTGATGCCGCTGGAGAAACTCACGCGCCTATTGGCCGCGAGGGGGTATCACAAGGCGGGAACGGTGCGCGAGGTCGGCGCGTTTGCCGTGCGCGGCGGGATCGTGGATTTGTATCCTACGGGCTATGATCAGCCCGTGCGCCTCGATTTCTTTGGCGATGAAGTGGAGTCGATCAAGTTCTTTGATCCTTTGACGCAAATCACAACAGAGAAAGCGGACAGGTTATCGCTTGAGCCGACGTCCGAGGTTTTATTGGATGAGCGCAGCATCGCGTCTTTCCGCACTGGCTACCGTGAGTTATTTGGTGTGTCTTCAGACAATGATCCTCTTTACACGGCGGTTTCGGCGGGACAGAAATTCCCAGGAACCGAACACTGGCTACCCCTCTTCTATCCGCGTCTTGTTGGGCTTTTGGATTATGTGCCGACAGCGCCCGTTTTGTTCGATCCGCAAGCGTTTGACTCTATGCCCTCCCGCGCCGCGCAAGTGGCGGATTTTTATCAGGCGCGTGTGGCTCTTCTTGAAGCCGCCAAACGCGGCAAAGACAAGAATGTCGTGACGTATAAGCCTGTGCCTGCCCCGCGCCTTTATTTCTTTCCGGATGCTATGGAGGTGGCGTTGGCCTCTCATGCCGTCGGGTTGTTGTCGGTGTTTGTGGAGGGGGATGAAGAGGCCACCGCGCTCAACGCCGCCGCCATGCGTGGGCGCGACTTTGCCGATGCGCGGGCAAGGCCGCAAAGTGCCGATCTTTATGATGCGGTTAAAACCTATGCCGCGCATCATCAGGCGGCGAACAGGCGCGTTGCTATCGCGTGTTATTCCCATGGCAGCGCCGATCGCATCACGGGGCTTCTTCGCGCTCATGGGATTGAGGCTACAACGCTTGCCAAAAATTGGGAGGAAGCGCGTAAGCTGGATCCCAAGCTGATCGTGCTTGTGGTGTTGGGGCTGGAGCATGGTTTTATCGCGCCTGATCTGGCGCTGATGACGGAGCAAGATATTCTGGGCGACCGCCTTGTGCGACAAACGCGCAAGAAGAAAGCCGCCGCGCCATTCCAGTTAGAGCTAGGCAGTCTTGAAGTCGGCGATTTTGTGGTACACAGCGAACACGGCATTGGCCGTTATGAGGGGCTAGAGGTCATCACCGCGCTGGGCGCGGCGCATGATTGCATTCGTCTGATTTACGATGGCGGCGATAAATTGTTTGTACCAGTTGAAAATCTGGATGTTCTGACGCGCTATGCCTCGGCGCAGGCGGGCGCGGTGCTGGATAAGCTGGGCGGCGTGGCATGGCAGGCGCGTAAGGCGCGTGTGAAAAAGCGCCTTCTTGATATGGCGGATGGTCTTTTGAAAATCGCCGCTGAGCGTCAGCTTAAGGCAGGCGAGGTTATCGAAATTCACGATGGCGGCTATCAGGAATTCGCCGCGCGTTTCCCGTACAATGAAACGGACGATCAGGATCAATCTATTCAGGCCGTTTTGGACGATTTGTCCAGTGGTAAGCCGATGGATCGTTTGGTGTGCGGCGATGTCGGTTTTGGCAAGACGGAGGTGGCTCTTCGCGCCGCCTTTGCCGTTGTGCAGGCGGGCTTGCAAGTCGCGGTGGTTGTGCCGACGACGCTTTTGGCGCGCCAGCATTACCAAAACTTTGTGCAGCGCTTCGCTGGCTTTCCCGTTCGCATCGCGCAGCTGTCGCGCATGGTGACGCTGAAGGAAGCGAAGGAAGCCAAGGAGCAGCTTAACAAAGGCCAAATTGATGTCGTCGTGGGCACGCACGCGATCCTTAGTAAAGAGTTGAAGTTTCAGCGCCTCGGCCTTGTGATTATTGATGAAGAGCAGCATTTCGGCGTGAAGCAAAAGGAGCAGCTGAAGGAGCTTCGCGCCAACGTCCACGTCCTGACGCTCACCGCCACGCCTATCCCGCGCACGTTGCAATTGGCGCTGACGGGCGTGCGTGAGCTAAGCCTTATCACCACGCCGCCCGTGGATCGTTTGGCGGTCAGCACCTATGTTCTTCCCTATGATCCGATGGTGATCCGCGAGGCTTTGATGCGTGAGCATTATCGCGGCGGGCAGAGCTTTTACGTTTGCCCGCGCATAGAGGATTTGGCTTCTGTTGAGGCAGAGCTGCGCGAGCTTGTGCCAGAGCTGAAGATGATCGCCGCGCATGGCCGCATGGGGGCCAGCGAGCTGGACGATATTATGACGGCGTTTGATGCGAACAAGTATGACCTTTTGCTGGCAACGAATATCATCGAATCCGGCCTTGATATTCCGAATGCCAACACAATCATTTTGCATCGCGCTGCGATGTTTGGTCTTGCCCAGTTGTATCAATTGCGTGGCCGTGTGGGGCGTGCCAAGCAACGTGGCTATGCTTATTTTACGTATGATCCGCGTGCGCCCCTTTCGCCAACAGCGCAGCAACGGTTAGAGGTGATTTCGACGCTTGACCAACTGGGCGCAGGTTTTCAATTGGCCAGTCACGATATGGATATTCGCGGCACGGGCAATCTGCTGGGAGAAGAGCAGTCGGGTCATATCCGCGAGGTCGGGATTGAGCTGTACCAGCAAATGTTAGAGGACGCCGTGGCGGCGGCCAAGGCAGGCGGTGGCATGGAAGCTGGCAACGCAGACGCACCGGATGAGCGCTGGACGCCGCAGATTAATATCGGCCTATCGGTGATGATCCCAGAAACGTACGTCACGGATTTGAACGTGCGTCTTGGGCTTTATCGCCGCTTGGCTGAGGGCGGCGAGGACAGCGAGGCGATTGCGGCTGAGATGGTGGATCGCTTTGGCGCGTTGCCCATCGAAGTGGAAAACCTTTTGCAAACCGTCGCGATCAAACATCTGTGCCGCAAGGCTGGCGTGGCCAAATTGGATACGGGCGCGAAGGGCGCGGTCATCGGTTTTTATCAGGATAAATTTGCTCGCCCCGATCTGCTCATTCAGTGGATCACCAAGCAAGCAGGAACGGTCAAGGTGCGGCCTGATCAAAAAATTGTTCTTTTGCGAACATGGGAGGATATGACGCGCCGCCTTGACGGTTTGAAAAAGGCGCTGGAGGAATTGGCGGTTTGCGCGGCAGGGTAGCTCTACCTTTTTAAATCATCAAGAATCTTAAGGGGCGCGTGGCTGTTGTTCAGGCGGGCGCGATAGAACTGCAGGTTTTCGATAATGCGTTGGATGTAGTTGCGCGTTTCATAGATGGGAATTAATTCGATCCAATCGATAGGATCGACATTGGGCGAACGCGGATCGCCAAACGTGTCCATCCATTCCCGTGCGCGGCGCGGCCCCGCGTTATAACCCGCCAAGGCCAGAACATAAGACCCATCAAAATTATCAATCTGGTGTTGAATAAAAGTCGTGCCTAGGCGCACGTTGTAATCGGGATTGGCAAGGAGAGAGGGGCTGTATTTCACACCTAATTTTCCGGCCACTTCTTTGGCCGTCGCAGGCATCAATTGCATTAACCCTTGCGCGCCCACGGGGCTTCCTGCATCGGCTTTAAACTGGCTTTCCTGCCGGATCAAGGCGTGGGTGAGCGCCAGCTCTGGCTGCTTGGGAATATCCATGGCTAAAACAGGATAGGCCGCGCCTGTGATGATGAAATTCTTTTGGTTGGCGGCTTTGGCGGCGCTGACGACCCAATCAGGGCGCTGCAATTGATAGGCAAGCTCTAAAGCTAAGGCAAAGTCCACGCGCTGCGAGGCGTTATCGGTGATGGCCTTAAAAAAGATGCGGGCGCGATCCGTCTTGCCGATTTTATGAAGGCGTTCCGTCGCACGAACAACATCGCGTTCAAAAAAACGCGAGCGAATAGCCGGAGGAATAGCGGGTTCGCTGGCGGCGCGAATGGTGGGCTGTTGATAAAGCTTGGTGATGGCCAACTGCCCGTAAAAGGTTGTGTTGAGCGTTGCGGCGATTTCATAAGCTTGCTGCGCATCGTTTGCTTGTCCTGCTGCTTCATACGTGCGCCCCAGCCAATAATAACCGCGTGAGCGGGAAATAGGCGTGACACATTCTTTAAGGAGGTTTGTGAAATGAGAGTGAGCCAAGTTGGGCTTGTCCAAAAAGCGTAAGGCCAACCATCCAGCCAGAAACTCAGCCTGAACAAAGTTAAAGCCTGTTGTCAACCCATGGCTGGCCGCAAGGCGATAGGCCATCGCAAAGTTCTTGGCTTCCATCAGGCGGCGGATGGCGATGTGACGTTCTTCCCACCATTTTTCTGGCTGACCCAAATCTTTGAGAGCTTTCAAAAGAAGATCAAGAGCGCTGTCCTCGTTGTCGTTTTTACGCCGCCAGCGCACGCGTTCATAAAGGAGACCCGCATCTTCTTGTAGAGAGGAGGGAACCTGCGCCATGATTCTTTCGGCGTTGCTTGTTTGATTGGCTAAAGCGATCCGCGCTTCGGCCAGCGCTTTATGGTTCGCATCAACATAAGGAAACATGGCGCGTGCTGCCGTTATCTCGTTCTCCCAAAGCAGGCGGTCAAGACGCGCTTCGTGATCGTCCTTGCTTAATAAGGAGGCATAACGATCATAAAAAACCGTTTGATCGCCGTTGCCAAAGGTGCGCTCAACCCAGCGGGCGCGGACAAGCTCTCTTGCCTTGGCCGCTTGCCCTAGGGCTTGCAACGCATCGATAAAGCGATAAAACGCGGTAGGCGTCAGGGGCGGGTGCGCGTTAAACCAGTTCACCAGTTGAGTATCAGAGACGTTATCCGGTATTTTCTGCTCAAGGATCATCATGATGCCTTTAAGGCCGGGCCAGTCTGGATTGTTTGTGACAAACGAAGCCAGTTCGTCAAAGGAATAATCGTTATTGGGCTGCGCCATCATAAGGCCACGCAAGACCTTATTTAAGGCGGGATCGTTTCCCCGCGCCATCATGTGCTGGGCTTGGTCGGTGCGGCCATTCTCCAGCGCGGTTAAAGCGCTTTGATAGGTGGCGGGCGGTGGCGCTGATGACGGCGAGGCCTTTTTCTTGGCGTGCGCATCGCAGGGCCAAAGAAGCAACAGGGTTAACAGGATAAAACTGAGGCGACGGAATAGAATCATAAGATGCACTATACTACGTCAACGTGAAAACCCGAAAACTTTTTGGCCGCGTTAGTTTTTAAGCGGACGGACTATAAACAATTTTATACAAGCCATTGCAAGCGCTGCTCAGGCAGGGTATTTGTTTTTTATGCCTACCACGTTTGAATTGCGATAAAACTATGGCCGAACCCAAAGCATCCGATCGTCTCAAGGCTCAGCGCTACGTCGCCATGAACCGCCGCGCCCGCCATGATTATTTTATCACGGATACGGTTGAGGCTGGTATTATTCTGACGGGAACGGAAGTGAAGGTTCTTCGTTTGGGGCAGGCCAGCATTCAAGAAGCCTTTGCCAGCGGTAAGGACGGCGGCATCTATCTTATCAATGCGTATATTCCAGAATATCAGCAGGCAGGCACGCATTTGCAGCACGAAACACATCGGCCTCGCCTCTTGCTTCTTCATAAACGAGAGAGGGATAAGCTTCTTGGCGCGGTCAAGCGCGAGGGGATGACCATTGTGCCGTTAGGTCTGTATTTTAATAAGCGCGGCATCGCCAAGGTTGAATTGGGCCTTGCCAAGGGCAAGCATAAGGCAGACAAACGCGAAGCCATTAAAGACCGTGATTGGAAGCGCGATAAGGCTCGTGTTCTACGCGATCGAAATAGGTAGTCGCCCTGTCGATGATCGAGACTCCTCGTGAATGAAGATTTGGTTTTTCTGGCAGCAGAAAAAAACAAAAAAATGAGATCCTCTCCCCCAGCCTTCGCTGGGGTAGGCCCAGCGGGCATGACGAAGTTTTTTGCGGACGCATTTCCCTTGAGCGTCCCGCTCTACGCGGGACTTCGTGCGGGATGACAATAGAGGGAAGGACTGTCCATGAGTCTATACCTAAACCAACTCTTCATTCATGAGGGGTATACCCCTCAAAGAGGAATGACAGATTCATTCTTTATCAATAGGTTAGCAAAAAAACATCGATTCTCAGCCCCAAGAGCGTGGGATAGTGCCTCTCAGTCGCCTTCCGCTCAAAGTTAATGCCGTAACCCTTTGAAATAGAACGATTCTGACCTCATTTTGCCATACAGCTAACCTATTGATAAGAAACGATTTTGTGAACTTCGCCCGATTTTGGATTGCCAAAGGATTATTCTTCCGCTTTAAATCATTTTCGACTTCGCGTAGACCCTAAAAAAAGGCGACCCCGTTAAGGGTCGCCCTTTTTTATGGCGTATTGGGATCCAGTCAAGCAACGTCCTGTTTAAGGGCTTCCTCAACATCGGCCATGGTGTCCGCCACATCATCCAGCGTGGGCTGGGCTTGCGGTGGCGTGACCTGAATCGGGGGGGCGTTGGGATCACGGGCACGCGCAATATGCGGCATGAGATCCTGCAGCTCAATAAAGTTATCGGCTTGGCGACGAAGCTCATCGGCTACCATAGGGGGGGAGGAACGCATCGTGCTGACAACACTGACGCGTTTGCCGCGCCGTTGAACGGCTTCCACCAAGCGGCGGAAATCCCCGTCGCCAGAGAAGATCATGATATGATCGACGTTATCGCACATTTCCATAACATCAATGGCGAGTTCAATATCCATGTTGCCCTTGATTTTGCGGCGGCCAAAGGCATCCGTAAATTCCTTCGTTGGCTTGGTGACCATGGCATAGCCATTATAATCCAACCAATCAACGAGGGGGCGAATGGGGGAGTATTCTTCATTTTCAACAAGCGCCGTGTAGTAAAAAGCGCGAACAAGGCGAGCCCGTCCGGCAAAAAGCTCTAAAAGGCGCTTATAATCGATGTCGAATCCCAAACCGCGTGAAGCGGCATAGAGGTTGGCTCCGTCAATAAACATTGCCATGCGTTCTTCTTTATAAAAAATCATAGTGACCTTCCTTATGAGTATGAGACGTATCGTTAACTATAACGAAAAATTCTACGTATGCCTACTATTTCTTGCCCTGATCCAGTATAAAAGTACCTAAAAAAGGTAATACCTAGGCTGAGGCGATCATGAGTAGTCCCCATATCCTTACGATAAAAAAAACCGTTGCGCAACACGATGATTGAAAAACAGATTGTTTTTTATCGTTGGCTCTTCGTAACGCTTTACATTAAGGATAAGAGGAGACTAATATGTCTCCTCGCGTTCAAAGAGAGAGGCTGTTTTCCCTGTTGGGGAGGTTTCTTTTCTGCGCCGTTTTTTGTTTTTTTAATGAGGATTAGCCACCATGGCACGCGTTACCGTTGAAGATTGTGTTCTTTTGGTTCCCAACCGTTTTGAGCTTGTGATGCTGGCCTCGCATCGCGCCCGTGCGCTGTCGTCGGGGGCTGAGCTGCATGTTGAGCGTGATCGCGATAAGAACCCCGTTGTGGCTTTGCGCGAAGTGGCTGAGCAAAAGCTTAACTTGGAAAGCTTGCACGAATCGCTGGTGAAGGGCTTGCAAAAACGCATTGAGCCGGATCGTCCCGAAGAGGAAGTGACTGAGCTGATGAACAGCGAGCAGCAAAATTGGATTGGCGCGGCGATGAGTGCCGACGATCAGGATGATGATTTGGATATGGATGCCGATCTTGACGAAGAAGGCGATGACGCTGACCTTGGCGGGATGGGCACGTTTGAAGATGCTGACATAAAGGACTGATCGATTTTTAGGAAAGAGCAGAACGATGGCTGATGGCTGGATAAAGCTCTTCCTTTTGACACGCTGGCAAGGGGCGCGATTATGAGCCCTTCTCAAAAAAAGCCCCCTTCGCCTGACGTATCGCCTCCCCCTGTTGCCACTCCCCAGACCTCAGAAGAACCTTCTCGCAAGCCAGTCCAAATGCTTCGTCAGTATGAGCTGGTGGAGCGTGTGCGCGCTTATGATCCCAGCGCCGACGAAGATTTACTCAACCGCGCTTATGTTTTTTCCATGCAGGCGCATGGCTCGCAAACCCGCGCTTCAGGTGATCCTTATTTTTCCCATCCGTTAGAGGTTGCGGGCATCCTCACCGAAATGAAGATGGATGCGACCACGATTGCCACGGCGCTTCTTCACGATACGGTTGAAGACACGCTTGTGACTCTGCCTGATATTGAAAAGCATTTTGGCCGCGATGTCGCAAGGCTTGTTGATGGCGTGACCAAGCTTTCGCGCATTGAGCTTCAAAGCGACCAAGCTAAGCAAGCCGAGAATTTCCGCAAACTTGTTTTAGCGATGTCCGAGGATATTCGCGTGTTGCTGGTTAAGCTGGCGGATCGTCTGCACAACATGCGCACGCTTCATTTTATTGGAACCCCAGAAAAGCGTCAGCGTATCGCACGAGAAACACTTGATATCTATGCGCCTTTGGCAGAGCGCATCGGTATTGAAAAAATGCAAGATGAGCTGCAAGACCTTGCCTTTGCTGAGCTTTACGCCGATGCGCGTAGCAGCATTGTGGCGCGTTTGTCCTATTTGCGCGAAGAGGGCGGCAATCTTGCCAAAGATATTCGTGCCATACTGCAGCGTGTTTTGGCCGAAGGCGGTGTGGCTGCGACGGTCGAAGGGCGTGAGAAAAAACCCTATTCCATCTGGCGAAAAATGAATCGCAAGGATATGGGGTTCGAGCAGCTTTCGGACATTATGGCCTTCCGCATTCTTGTCCCCACGGTGGAGAGTTGTTATCAAGCGCTGGGTCTTATTCATAATCACTATTCCGGCATTCCGGGACGCTTCAAAGACTACATTTCAACGCCTAAGCCCAATAAATACCAAAGCATTCACACCACGATCATCGGCCCTGAAAATCATCGCATTGAGGTTCAGATCAGAACCTATGAAATGCATGAGGTGGCTGAGCTGGGCGTGGCCGCGCATTGGGCTTATAAGCAGGGAGAGCTGACTCAGGACGGATCGCAATATCGTTGGTTGCGTGAGCTTTTGGATATTGTGGAACATGCCCAAAAACCGGAAGAGTTTTTGGAACATACTAAGCTGGAGCTTTTCCAAGATCAGGTTTTTTGTTTTACGCCTAAGGGAACATTGATCGCGTTGCCGCGTGGCGCGACGCCTGTTGATTTCGCTTATGCGGTACACAGCGGCATCGGCGATTGCTGCGTTGGCTCTAAGGTCAATGGGCGCATGGTTCCTTTGCGCACCGAGCTTCATAACGGCGATCAGGTTGATATTATCACGCAGAAAAATGGCAATCCTTCGCCAGCGTGGGAGCGTTTTGTTGTCACGGGTAAAGCGCGGGCGCGCATTCGGCGCTTTGTTCGCCTTCAGCAGCGCACAGAATACGTGGCGTTGGGCAAGGCCATTTTGGAAAAGATTTGTAAGCAGGAAAACGTCGATTTTGGCGAAAAGCCTTTTGAGGCTGTCGTCAAAAACTTCCAAGCGGCGACCCTTGACGATTTATTTGCCAATGTCGGCGCGTCGCTACAATCATCACGCGATGTTTTTACGGCGGCTTTCCCCGATCACCGGACGAAACAGCCTGAAAAGACATTGCCGGAGATAGAGCTTGCCGCGCAGAAAATGAAGGCGCGTTCTGCGGCGCAGGCGGCTTCATCCTCGCCGTTGACGCTGAAAGGGCTTATTCCAGGCATGGCCGTTCATTTTGCGCGGTGCTGCCACCCTCTGCCTGGCGATTCCATTGTCGGGATTGTTTCAACGGGGCGGGGTGTGACCATTCATACGACGGATTGCGACACGCTGGATTCCTTCCGCGA
>DYNT01000181.1 GCA_020720905.1 Micavibrio aeruginosavorus | reverse complement strand
GTCCCCAGTCCCCTGGGTCCCGCATCACGCGTCTGGCGCTTCCGCGCCATCCGCTGTGCGGGATGACGAGGAGGGGGGCGTCTGGCGCTTCCGCGCCATCCGCTGTGCGGGACGAAATAGGGAAGGGCCGTCTTACCTCGGCGGCTCAAAGGCGTTTGGAATATGGATGGGCCAGCGCCCCGGCAGAACGAGCATCACATCAAAACGAATGGCGAATCGCGAAAAGCCCCTTTGCCGCGCCAAAAAGAGTGCGCCTGTACGCGCCAAGCGCGCCTTTTGATGGTCAGAGACGGCCTCACTCGCCTGCCGCGCATCAGGGCGTGCTTTCACTTCAATAAAAGCCAAAGTCCCACCACGCGTGGCAATCAGATCAATTTCGCCCTGATGCGTTTTATAGCGCGAGGCGATGATGCGATAGCCCTTAAGCCACAGCGCCACGCGGCAAAGGACTTCGGCCCAATGGCCGCGCTTATATGCGGTGAGCCCACGCCGTTCCTTTGTGTCTTTGGGAGGAGCTTTCATGCCCACCCCAATTTTTTACGAGGGTTATAGGCTTTCTTTTTTGCCCATTTTTCGATCATCATCGCAAGGTCCGCGTCCGCGTCCTCAGGCAGCATGACTTTTAGCGTTGCGAACATATCGCCCGCCTCCCCCTTAGGATTAGGAATGCCCTTGCCCTTAAGGCGCATGACGCTGCCCGTATTCGCGCCTTTATGCACGCGCACGGCAACCGATCCATCCAAGGTGGGGATTGTTACTTTTTCGCCTAAAAGAGCCTCTGGCAAGCTAATGGGAACATCCAGATGCAAGGCCTTGCCCTCACGCCGAAAGAAGGGATGCGGCGCAACCTTAATCTCGATAATGGCCGCGCCTGCGCCGCCCACGCCCGCATGGCCAAGACCGCGCAGCCGTAGTTTATGCCCGTCTTCTGTCCCCGCAGGGATGGTGACATCGATGGTTTTCTTATTATCCAGTGTTAGGCGCTTTGTCCCGCCCAAACACGCTTCAACAAAAGGCACGGTGATCGTATAGGCAACGTCTGCGCCTTTTTCTTCAGACGCCTGAGCGCCGCCGCCTTGCCGCGTACTGCGAAAAAACTCAGACAGGATGTCATCCATCCCCATCGCGCCGCTAAAACCAAAAGGACTGCCGCCGCCGTTTCCGCTGCTGCTGCGCGCCCCATAGCGCGTCCCGCCACGGGGCGCAAAGCCACGCTCTTGCCCCTGCTCATCAATCTCGCCGCGATCATAACGCGCCCGCTTGGCCGGATCGCTGATAAGGTCATAGGCGGCCGTGATGTCCTTGAACTTTTGTTCAATGCCTTTGTTGCCACCCTGATTAAGATCAGGATGATATTTTTTAGCAAGCTTGCGGTACGCGCTTTTTATTTCGGCAGCGGTGGCCGAGCGCGTCACGCCAAGGATTTGATAAGGATCGCTCATGCCCTTGTTATAAGGCAAAAAGGCTTATTGCACAATCTTCCATGAGCCGTCACGTTGCTGGCAAGCGCGGCCATAGCCCTGCTGCTTTTGCCCGCCGACCGTGATGGTTTGCTGAAATTCGCGGCAATAGCTGCCGTCATTGGCATAGCCATCACGCACAGGGGTAATCGTGCCCGCGTTGCCGCTTTGCGGGTTGTTCCATGTGATCTGCTGCCCAACAGGCGTTGTATAGGCGCGCGATGTCGCGCTGCCCATGGCGGCACGATCAGCGTTATCCAACGAAGCGCCAATCTCGTTGCCAAGCCAGCCGCCTAAAACGACACCCGCCGCCGTGGCCGCCAAGCGGCCAGAGCCTTTGCCGATGTTGCTACCCAAAAGGCCGCCGACAGCCGCGCCGCCAAGCGTTCCAAACCCTTCTTTCGTGCCCATAGTTTCGGCCTGACAAGCCGAAAGAAGAAGAGCAACAGAGAGAACGCCAAGCAAAGAACGATGAAACATGGGAAAACCTCATCCAAGATGGTTGATTAGAAGAATCTGAAGAGAAGCATACCCTATTCTCTAATCAAGGCGCAACTATGGCCAAA
>DYNT01000026.1 GCA_020720905.1 Micavibrio aeruginosavorus | reverse complement strand
GCCAGCTTACCCGCCACTTCGGCACGCACAGAAGGGGAGGGTTCTTGCAATAAGCGTTGAACGTCTTCCTTAGTCAAATGGGATGTCATGTCGAGGCCCCGTTTAAAATAAAGCGCCCCCACCACAGAAAGCGGGTCGTCTTCTTATCCTACCCTATCTTCTTAATGCTTTGCATAGAGTTAATTTTATGCCCTTTTTTTGATTTCCTCTAAAAGAAGAATGCTCTAGCATGCGCCTCGCGCTTTCTTTCCGTACAACAAAGGTGTTTTATGCCCATCGATCTTAAGTCTCATATTCGTACCGTTCCCGATTTTCCCAAAGAAGGCATCCTCTTTTATGACATTGGCACGCTTTTGCGGCATGGCCCTGCTTGGCAAGAAACGATCGATCGGCTTGAGGCCATCGTTCGTGAAGATGCCCCTGATTTTCTTATTGCTATTGAATCACGAGGCTTTCTGGTCGCTGCGCCATTGGCCGCCAAGATGGGCATTGGCCTTGTTATGGTACGCAAAAAAGGCAAGCTGCCTGGCAAAACGCAGGCCTACAGTTATGATCTGGAATACGGAACAGACACCCTTGAAATGCAAGAAGGCCTTATCACGGCAGGGCAGCGTGCCGTGATTATTGATGATCTGCTGGCCACAGGTGGCACAACGGCAGCCACCCTTCATTTGGTGCGCCAAATGGGGATCGAGCCAATACGCGCCGCCTATATTATTGAGCTGCCCTTTTTAAATGGTCGGCAGAAAATCGATATCCCCGTCTCTAGCCTTCTCTCTTACGACGCATAAGGTTGCCTCACGGCTCGGCAACCACTAGACACCCGTGCCCGCTTTTAACAAGGCGGGAACACGCGGCGCGTGCGTTGGCCTGTTCCATGCCAATAAAACGCGCCCGATACATGGCCGAGCCATCCGTCATGGTGATTTTTTGCAAGCTGGGTTCTGCCTGTCTCAAAAGAGGGGTCAGCGAAGAGGCCAGCATCGCCAGCGCCGTTTGGGCTCCCTCAACATCGCTGTACGCGCCCACTTGAATTCCCCAGCTTTCGTTGCTCGTGCCAGTGCCCTCCACGGAAGGCTGGGGTTGGATAAAGGGCTCGCGCGCGGCAAGGTTCCTCACGCGCCCGCTTTGGGTGCGCGAGGGACGCTGCGCTGCAGCATAAGCCACGCCACCCGCCTTAGAGGGCAAGGGCAAAGCGCGGGCGTCTTGATAATCCGAAGAGGCTGCTTCAAAGGCCTTGTTTAAAAGAGCTTCCATCTGCCGATCCCGCGCAGCGGCGCTTGTCCCACCAAAAACCACGCCAATCAGTCGCGTTTGCCCTCGCGCCGTCGAGGCCACAAGATTAAAGCCAGAAGCGCGGATATAGCCGGTTTTAATCCCGTCCATCCCCTCAAACCGTTCCATCAAGTGATTGTGGTTGTGATACGTGCGGCCTTTATAAACAAAGGATTTTTTTGAAAAATAAGGATAAAAGCCTGGAAAATGATAAATCAGGCCATAGCCCAACATTGCCATATCCCGCGCCGTTGTGATCTGATTCGGATCCGGCAATCCATTCGGGTTTTGAAAAACCGTCTGGCTCATCCCAAGAGCCTTGGCCTGCTGCGTCATCATCGCCGCAAAACGGGGAACATCGCCGCCTATACTTTCCGCCAAAACAACCGCCGCATCATTAGCGGATTCGGTAATCAGCCCCATAATTGCATCATAAGCGCGAATTGTTTGTCCGGCGCGAAGCCCCAGTTTGGTAGGAGACTGCGCTGCGGCACGCGCCGAGACAGAAAGGGGCGTATCCAGCCGGATTGTGCCCGTGTCAAGCGCCCGAAACGCCAGATAAAGCGTCATCATTTTGGTCAATGAAGCCGGATAACGGATCGCCGTGCTGTTCGTTTCATGAAGAATGCGGCCTGAGGAAGCCTCTATCACCAACGCAGCATAACGCGCCGCTGATGGCGCAGAGGAAACTACGCGCTGCGCCCGAGGCTTCGCCTTAGCCTTTTTTGCTTTGCTTTTTGCCCACGCCTCGCCGCTGCCACCAAGGCACAGAGCAAGCGCCAAAAGACCAACAAACAAGATTTTTTTGCTTCGCCGTACGTTTATAAAACCCATTAGACCAAGAGCCCCATAGTGCTTCTTCAAACCAATGAAAAGAAAGACCCAAGATGAGTTCAAAGAGAGACAAAAGCAAGTCGCTTCCATGTTTTTCTTTTTCTTGTTAAGATGTGTTGACAATCAAAAAAGGCACCTGTATATTAACTTTAAATTGCTGCAATGCAACACACCATTATATGCGCCAAGGACTTTCCTGTGTGGGGTGTTTGTGCGTAAGATTTCTCTTTCAAGGGGGCAGAAATGCAAGACACAAACGAACAAATGGAAAAAATGACCAGCACGCTTATGCAAGCGGCAAGCGATATGAACACCATGATGCGCGACACGATGAATGTCACGCTTCAATCCGTTTCGATCATGACCAAAGGTTGCGGAGAGCTGTGCGACAGCCTTAGCTCCCTTGTTCAAAAGAACATCGACCAAAGCACCAAAGTTGTTCAGTCGCTTTCCTCCGTGACCTCGGTCAATGATTTGGTCAGCACACAAAATACTGTTTTGAAGGACAACTTCGACTCAATGATCTCGGATCTTAACAACTTGTCCCAAATCTCAAGCCGCGTAGCGCAACAAGCGGCTGAGCCTGTGACCAAGCATGTTAACGATTCGATCAGCAAAATCTCGAAAATCAAAGCCGCCTAACGTCCTTTGTTTTCTTCCTATCTAAAAAGCCGCCCATTTTCATGGGCGGCTTTTTTTTTGAGCTGGTTTGGGACAAGGCTTTAGAACAGCTATTCAACGAAATCGAGGCTGTCATGAAAGCTTTCTTTTATGGAGCAAAGACTGGCGACACTTAGGAAAAGACTAATCGCCAGAATAATTCCTGCGCTTGCTACAATGCCCGTATAAGGGATCAAGGCTCGAAAACCCATCGTGAACAGAATAAGGATAATCCCGCGTGAAAGTGTCGGTAAACTTGTGGCGGCCGTAGCACGTATATTGGTGCCAAATTGCTCTGCCCCAATTTGTATAAATAAAACCCAATAACCCCCTGTAAATCCCATCATGGCACAAAAGGCATAATACAGAAAAACGCTTTGAGGTTGTAGTGTGAGGTGCATTGTACAAGCCAATGCCGACAATCCCATAAAAAGAGCCATAGCTTTTTTTCGACTTTGCCAATACTGGCTAACAAGCCCACTAACAGCGTCCCCCATGGCCAGCCCAACATAGCAGTACACCATGGCCAGCCCAGCAGACACAGTGCCTGTCGTACCAAAAGCTTTAGCAAATTCTGGCGTAAAGGCGATGATAATCCAGGCCAACACCAAAATAGGAGAAGGAATGAAGGCAATAATAATATACCGTTTCAGAAGAGAAGCCTTCTTCAGAAAAGAGAGTAAGGATCCGCGCACAACCTCATTTTTCTGACGAACTAGCGCCAGATACATTCCAGATTCCTTCAATGTCATGCGCATAAAAAGAAGCGCAAAGCCCATAACACCGCCGATTATATAAGAACCGCGCCATCCAAAAAAATCCACAACAATTCCAGCAACCACGGCTCCTAATATACCAACGGTTGCTATGAATGTTGTCCCCAGCCCCCGATAGCGAATAGGCAAAAGCTCAGAAGCAAGCGTCACACCGATTCCTATTTCGCCAGCAAGGCCAACACCCGCCACAAAGCGAAGAATAGTATAAAGGGGAACATTATCAATAAAAGCGTTCGCCAGCGTGGCTAAAGAGTAAAAAAGAATCGAGGCCAGAAGAACGGAGAGGCGTCCAAATTTATCACTAAGGATACCCCACAGAAACCCACCAACAAATAACCCAGCCATCTGGACATTAATTAAAAACACGCCTGTTGAAAGAAGATCGGCTTCAGGAACTCCCATGTCTTTCAGACTTGTCACGCGCGCCGCGATAAATATCAGAAGATCAAATATGTCGACAAAGTATCCAAGCGCCGCAGCTAACACTGTGAAGGCTATGCCTTTATCAAGATTTCTAAGACTAGATATTTCGGTGAGAATGGTCACGACAACCCCCATGACAAATAATTGGCGGAAGGATATTGGCTCTGGTCTATCTGGTTGCCTCCCGCACCTCACGCCACCTTATACTCTGGTGCCTTGATTTAAAAGCGCCTTTTTCATTTTGCGATGGGGGATGCCGCTGTATCATTTTCGATGGTCACCATAAGAGGGGCGGCAACACCTCACCCCCTACTCCCGCCGCAAAAAAGATTCATACAGCCAACCCATAAAGCGGCGTGGCTTATGCGCAGCACTAATCGCCTCACGGTTATAGGCTGCGCTTTGCGCCCACGCCAGAAAGGCCACGCCTTGCGCCGCCGCCGGTTGATAGGCCGCTAAAAACGTATCCAAAACGCCGGCTTTGGAATTTCTTAAATGACCATAACGCAAAGAGAGTTGTTGCTGCGCTTCCGCAAGGGGCTTGTTGTCATGGATCAAAAGATAAAGCGCCGCCGCCAGCCCTGTGCGATCCGCGCCCGACTTACAGTGCATAAGCGCCGGATAGGGTATCGTTGAAAAAAGGTGTGCTAACTCTGTTATTTTTTCACGAGATGGCGGGCGTTTTGATTCCAGCGCAACATTGACCAAAATAATCCCATGACGTTGGCATGCCTGCTCTTCAAGAAAAAACGACGCGCAGTCCCGCGCACCACGCAGATTGATAATGGTGCGGATGCCTGCCTTCGCCAACCCCTTCACTTGAAGAGGATGAGGTTGCCCCGATCGCCAAAGCTTTTCCGTCACGCGGTGCTTGTTCAAAAATAAAAAACTGAACAGCGTCTTATCGATAAAAAGGGTTTCAAAATGCGCTAGACAGCGTTGCCACGGCGTTTGAGCGCGTCCACGCTTGGCCTTGAGGACGTGCTCCCAAAAAGCCAAGACCCGCGTCAGAGGGTTTTTGCTGCGACAATAAAAAGGGGGCCATGATGCGCTCATGCCCCCCTTTTAACACAACGCAGTGCTTTAGCCCACGATTTCCGTTTGGCTAAAGAAATAGGCGATTTCGATGGCTGCATTCTCTTCGCTGTCCGAGCCATGAACCGAGTTTGCTTCGATGCTTTCGGCCAATTCCTTACGGATCGTACCCGCATCCGCATTCGCGGGATTGGTCGCGCCCATCACGTCACGGTTTTTTTGGACGGCATTTTCGCCTTCCAACACTTGCAACACAACGGGGCCAGAGGTCATAAACGTGCAAAGATCGTTGAAAAAGGGACGCTCACGATGAACGGCGTAAAAACCTTCGGCTTGTGTACGGGTCAACAAAGCGCGGCGCTGCGCGATGATGCGAAGACCGGCGGCCTCCAGCATGGTGTTAACCTTGCCCGTTATGTTGCGGCGCGTGGCATCGGGCTTGATAATCGAAAAAGTGCGTTGAAGGGCCATGGAACTGTTCTCCTTTAAAGACGTTTTGTTGTCCGCGCTTATAGCCATCAAGAGATGATAAAACAAGGGCGCGTCGTTATTTTTCTTTCGCTACGGCGCACAATCGCCGTCATGAAACTATTAACGCGCTTGTTTTTGTTTGCTCTACTCATCCCTCAACGTGTACACTGAGGTTGTCATTTTCAGTGGAAAGGATTTTGACCATGCCCCGCACCAAGTCAATGAACGAGAATTTAATGAACGAGTCCCTTCACTTTGTCGATACTTCTGGCCCTTCTCGCGTTACCCTTTTTACGCCGTCGCTTTTTTCTACAGAATATGCGGGACATCACTTTATGGTCAACGCAATCTCACCCCAAGAGGCAGCCGAGTTTGTCGAACCACAAATTGGGGGGAAAGACCTTTTTTTCAAGCCTGTTATTCCCGCCAAAGCGCTTAAGACCACATGGTCTTCTTTGTATGTTGTCAATGCACGCAGGAATGTTATGACAGGCTATGCCCTTAACGCCGAGGCCATTGCCGAAGGAAGCAGGGACGGAACAGCAATTTTCCGCCTTCTTGAAATCATGCCACAGAAGAAACCCGCCATTATAACAGAGGCTCTTTTGGAAAAGCTTCCAAGACGACTGAGCACAGGGGAGTGCTGGATTCCGGCGCGCGACGCCGCGCCTACGCCCCAGCCTTAATCAGCCGCCCTTTTTCCGTGGCAGGCGGTGTAACAAGCCATCTGTCGCGTTGGGGGAAAGCGCCGCCAAAAGCCAAACCAGCGCGGCAAGCCGCCAAGGAAAGGTAATGCGGGCCTTGTTTTTCTCTAGCCCCCGCTTCATAAGCCGTGCCGCCTTATCGGCTTCCATTAAAAACGGCATCGGAAAGCCGTTTTGCCCCGTCATAAGCGTTTTTACAAAGCCCGGACAAATCACGTTGATCTTGATCCCCTGCGGCGCAAGCTCCTCTCGCAAAGCCTCGCCATACACACGCACAGCCGCCTTGCTGGCGCAATAGGCGGGCGCGCCCGCAAGTCCCCGAAAGCCAGCGAGAGAGGCCATAAGGGCAATCTGCCCGCGCCCTCGCGGCTTCATCAAGGCCAGCGCGGGATGGAGCGTATTCAAAACGCCCTGCACGTTGGTTTCCATAACAGCCATTGTTTGAGCGGGCGTTTCCCCGCCGCCCCCTGTTCCTGCTGAAATGCCCGCGTTAGCAATCACAAGGTCTAAGGGAGCCTCTTGATCGCACCGCTCAATCCACGCAGCCATGGCAGCCGCATCCGTCACGTCCACAAGAGCGGTTTCAACCTTCGCCCCCTTGGCGCGGCAAAGCGCCGCCACAGAATCCATTCTTGTGCCATCGCGCCCGCTTAAAAAAAGGGTTGCATCCGGCGCGGCATACTTCTGCGCCAAGGCCGCCCCAAGGCCGCTAGAGCCGCCTGTAATAAGAATGTTCAGCCCCACATTTCCCTCGTTTACCCCACGCGCGCGCAACAAAAATACGCACAAAATAAAAAAACATCACGAAAGTATAAAAACGATCATTTTTTTATTGTTTTTTGTCGCGCTTTCGGGGATACTTGTTTTCATGACGAAACGCACAGACCTTACCCTATTTTTTTCCGCGCCGCTAGGCCGCCTTACGGGGCGACTTACGCAGTAAGCGCCCCTTCATAAAACGACTCGACCCTCATTGTTAGAACCAAAGCATAAAAAAGGAGCCCCCCATGACAGACCCCGTTCAAGCCCAAGATGTCGTTTATTTTTCAATTTCCACAGAGATGGCCTTCGAAAGCACCTTTTCTCAGGCCAAGTCGGATGGCCATACGGTTATGATCGTCTCCACAACCCCCCAAGGCATCACCGCAGAATTTAGCATGGGAAAAGAAGAGGCCACAAAGCTGACGAAGGCCGTGCGTCGTGTTACGAGCGTTCCCAAGACCCAAGAATCGGGCTTTGTTTTTGGTCTGAGGACACAAGGGAAGCGTTCACAACACACAAAAGTTCATGTTCCCGCAGAGAGCATACCCTCTTTTGTTGAAACAATAGACTCCTTCTTAAGGGCAAGAACAGACCGTCCTATCCCGCAAAGCGCCCGCGCACAAACTTCGCGATGGAAGATTGCGTGAACAAAAGAAGCGTGCCGTTTTCAAGGCCAACGACAAGGCCATCGCCTTCGCTGCTCCACACCATGCCGACAACGCTTGCGCCACGCGCCGCCACAGGCGGGTGGAGCATGATCTCCATTCGGCCATCAAGGGGCGCGAGGATCACCATCCCGTCATCATAGCCTGCTGCCACCACGGGCTCAGCAGGATGTGGCGCGACGCGGGTGACCAGCCGCGGTTCGTCCCCGCCCAGCATAAGCGGGCGTTTATCCCACGGCCCAGCCTTTCCAAAGGGCCAGCAGACAACCTGCGCCGCGCCGCTGGTCGCCAGATAGTTTCCGGTGGCCGTGAACTGCATAGAGGCAATCTTTGTTTCATAGCCTTGCATGTGCATCTCTCGCCCTTCTTCAGGCGACGGGACGCCGCCTTGAAACAGCCAGCCATGCACAGCCCCCTCCTGCATGGAGGATAAAAGAAACCGCCCATCAGGACTCCACACCAGTGAAAGGTGCGAGCCTTTCCATGGCAAAAGGGTGGGTGGGGTTAAAGGTTCCTTGCATGACAACACGCTCACGCCGCCATAATGGCTGACGGCCAGCAACTGCCCATCGGGACTAAAGGCCAAGCCGCCAAGGCTGCTGGGCAACGTCAGGGGCGGGGCGTATTCCTGCGCGGCCTCGTCCAAACGGTACAGGGTCTTGCCCGCCGCATAAGCGCGAAAACCACCACAAGGCGCGGCGGCAACATGATCGATCCACGCGCCCGCCTGTTCGGTCAAAACCGTTGGCACATCGATCAGCGGATCCACCAAAAGAAGGCGGCCATCATCGCCCCCCGATAAAAAGGCATGGTCGTCAGCGTCGGCGGCGATGCTCAAGCTCACGCCCTGATGCCCCGCGATGCTACGTGGCGGCTCGCCCGTATCACCAGAAGGAAGCACAACAAGGCGTCCATCGCCCAAAGAGCCAAGAACCCAGTCGCCACGCCGATTGGGTGTCAGCCCCCATAAAGACTGACCCAAAGCCCAGCGCCGCGCTGCGGCAGAAAAGGGGGGAGAGGAGGTCATAAACATTCTATCAGGGGTTAAACCTCTAGGCTTTGTGCTGGGGTTAAAATTTTCACCTGCCCTCGCGTGACCATTGATTTGAAAACGTGTGCATCTGTCGCAATCACAGGAAAGGTATCATAATGCATAGGCACAATGGTGTTCAACGCCATCAATTCGTTGCACGCGTAAGCCGCCGCCCGCGCGGTCATCGTATAGTGCCCTCCAATCGGCAGCAAGCCGATGGTGGGATTATAAAACCGCTGGATCAACTGCATGTCGGAAAAGAGCGCCGTGTCCCCCGCGTGATAAAGGCACGCCTCTGGGCCTTCTAATACAAACCCACTGGGATAACCCGCATAGACAAGCGCATCGCCATCCAGCAAGCTGTTGCTGTGAATGGCTTGCACCATATGGACGGTTTGGCCGTGGATCGGCACGGCGCCGCCCACATTCATCCCAATGATTTGGGCGGAGTTAAGGCCTTTTTTTTGTGTCAAAAAATGCGCGATTTCAAAACTGGCCACGACCTTCGCGCCCGTTTTTTGCGCCAGCGCCATCGTGTCGCCAAAATGGTCGCTATGGCCGTGCGTTACCAAAATAACATCCGCTTTTTCTGCCTCAGCCCTCAGTCCTTCGGGAAACTGGGGGTTACCCGTTAAAAAAGGGTCAATTAAAAAGCGCACACCTTGCGTATCGACAATAAAAGCCGCGTGGCCAAGCCAAGTTATTTTCATACGCGCCTCTCCCTTTTTCTCTTCAGCACAAATACGTTGGCAAAATATCTTCCAGCGCTGCGGGCATGATGCCCCACCGAGGCAACGCGCCGCCATCTTGCGCAACGCTATCCACCGCCAAAAACTCTAAAGTCCCTTGCGTGATCGGCGGCTGAGGCAACAACGACAAAAAGCGCACCAGCCCCCGCGCAAGCCACACAGGAACAGGCAAAAAAGGCCGTTTGCGTCCCGTCACGCGCAGAACCTCTTGCCCCAGCTCGCGCAAGGAATATGTGCGCGGCCCTACAAGATTAAACGTCCCGCCCTGCGCGGCGGGGTCACCCAAAGAGGCAACGATGGCCGCCGCCACATCCCCGACATAGATGGGCTGAAAACGCACTTCGCCGCCGCCCAGAAGGGGAAGCAAAAACCAATACCGCGCCATCAAGGCAAGCCGCGTGAAAAAACGATCACGAGGTCCAAACATCAAGCTGGGGCGCAAGATCACGGCGCTGGGAAAAAAGGCGCACACAGCTTCCTCCCCCCTGATTTTGGTTTGTGCATAGCAAGAGCGCCCGTCGCCGCCCTGACTTAAAAAAGAAATATGGATAAAGTGTTTCACACCCACGCTTTTCGCCACCCGCGCAAGGCGCGCCGCCGTTTCAACCGTCGCCAGTCCCCCGTTCTTTTTATTCTTCTCGCACAAAGGGCCGATCAAATTAATGGCAACGGCACAGCCCTCTGCCGCCAGAGCCACCGCCGCGTCCGCTCTGACTGAAGCCAAAAACGGGACAACCTGCCCCACCGCGCCCAAAACTTTAAGCTCCAGCGCCTTGTCCGGCTCCCGCGTTGGCACGCGCACCGTATAACCCGCAGCAACCAAGGCTTGCACAACGGCATGCCCCAAAAAACCAGAGCCGCCGAAAACGATGGCGTTGCGCGAAGAGGTCATGCAACCTCTTCTTCTTCCACAGGTGGCGCAAGCCGCGCAACTCGTTTGGCCAAAGCCCCAACTTTATCCCACGGCGTATAATCAACGGCGGCATCCAGATGCGTTGGACCCCCCGTTATTTTCATAATCAAGCGAATGGCTTGTTTTTCCCACCAGCTATAGCGTTTGTAATCCAGCTTTCCCGCAAAAACGGTCGCGATAAAGGGCCGCAAGCCATGTTGGCGAACCCACCGTTGCAAATAGGGGTTGGCCTCTGGGGTATCCTTCCCCTTTTTCCGCGCCGTCAGGTTGACCGAGATTAGCACCAGCGGTTGTTCGCTGAGCCTTTTCTTGTGGCTTTTGATAAAGGCGTCAACAGGAGCCAGATGCCGCCCAAAGCGAATGGGCGCGATGATAAAACATGCCGTTGAATCGTCCCACAAGGCGGGGGGAGGCACGTCGTTCGTTAAATCAAAAGCGACAGCCTCATGCCCCATCGTCGTTAAGTGCCCCGCCAAAAAGGTGGCGATTCGCGCCGATTGGCCATCACGCGTGGCATAAAAAAGTGAAAAGTGAGCGGTTTCGTTCATGCCCTCTCCTTCTTCATTGATTGCAAAGCATCCAAAGCTCCTTGCAGGATATAGGCTGCGGCGGCCTTATCAACCGTTTCGTCTCGTTGTTTGCGTGAGCGGTCATCCGCGATCATGGCGCGGGTTATGGCCGCCGTGGAAAACCTCTCGTCCCAAAAGGCAATCGGCATGTCGGGATGGGGTAGCGCGGCGCGGCGCATCAGGTTTGAGGCAAAGGTTCGAACCGCCTGCGCCATGGGGCCTTCGGAGCCATCCATGTTCTTGGGTAGGCCAAGAACGATGCCGCCGACGTTGCGTTCGGCAATAATTTGGCTCAAAACCTCACGATCTTGCGTGAATTTACGCCGCACAAGCCCCATGAGCGGAGAGGCGACCCTTGCCGCAGGGTCGGCAATGGCGATGCCAATGACGACGCTGCCGTAATCCAGCCCCAAAAGGCACTGATCGGGCTTAAGCAGGGAGGGCATATCGGAAAGGTTGCAGATGGCCATGGCCAATGATAGCTTGCTTTTGGCTTTTTGCCAAAGACTCTTAAAAATTATTTGCCTGTAGGATGCCATGACCCTCGATAGCAATACCGTCGTTAAAATTGCGCGCCTTGCGCACCTTAAAATCCCGCCAGAGCAGCAGCAAAGCGTTGCGGGCGACCTGAACAAAATCCTTGCGTGGGTTAGCCAACTGGACGAAGTGAACGTGGAGGGGGTTGAGCCTTTGGCCAACGTCAACGATGGCTCCTTGGGCTGGCGCGAGCAAGACATAGTGACCGACGGCGATAAGCCGCAAGACATCCTTGCCAACGCGCCGTCTAAAACCGCCGATTTCTTTACAGTCACTAAGGTGGTGGAATAGAAATGAGATAAAACCACCCTCCCCTTGCGGGAGGGTCGAAATTC
>DYNT01000025.1 GCA_020720905.1 Micavibrio aeruginosavorus | reverse complement strand
GTCCCGCATCTACGCGATGCTCACGCATCGCTTCGTGCGGGATGTCGCCGTCGATCCCGCCATGAGCAGCGGGGCGCGCAGCGACGAGACAGGCATCATCGCCGCCGGTCTTGGCGAGGATGGACGGATTTATATTTTGGAAGATTGGTCGTGCCGCAAATCGCCCGAAGCTTGGGCGCGGCGCGTTGTTGAACTGTATGAAAAGGAGAGTGCCCAAATGATCGTAGCCGAGACGAATGCGGGCGGTGAGTTGGTGGAGCGTTTGCTGCGCCAGATTATGCCGTCGATTTTCTTTAAATCTGTTCGCGCCTTGCGCGGCAAGGTTGATCGCGCCTTGCCCGTCGCCGCGCTGTATGAACAAGACCGCGTGCGCCATGTCGGCGCGTTTCCTCACCTAGAGGATCAGATGACGCGCTTCACGCCGGAATCTGTCGCCAAGAAATCGCCCGACCGCGTGGACGCGATGGTTTGGGCCGTTACGGAACTCAGCCAGCCGGTGAGGAAGGGCGAGCCGAGGATCAGGAAATTATAGGGACGAGGGACTGGGGACTAGGGACTGGGGACTAGGGACTGGTGGTTAGAGGTTAGAGGTTAGGGGTTTCCCCTTACCGTCATCGCGAGGGAGCGCAGCGACCGTGGCGATCCATCTCGTGAAAGAGCGAACAGGGTCGATGGTGGAAAGTGCAGGAGATGGATTGCTTCCCCCCGCTTTCGCGGGGATCGCAATGACGGGGGGAATACCTTGAACCTCTGAACTCTAACCCCTAACCCCTGACCCCTTTTTTTTAACAACCAACAAAGGAGAGACAAGCATGAGATTACGCGATCTCGTGACGCCATTTGTGCGTCCTAAGGATACGAAGATGAGCGCGGCGGGGCCGTTGGTGGCCTTCAGCCATATCGGCAAGCCCAAGTGGACGCCGCGCCGCTATGACGCTCTGGTGGAGGAAGGCTTTCGTCGCAACGTCGTCGCCTATCGTTGCGCCACGATGATCGCCTCGGCCATCGCGAACGTGCCTTGGCTTTTGTATAATAAGGCGGATGAGGAATTGGCCGATCACCCTTTGCTGGCTCTGCTGGATCATCCCAATCCCGCGCAAGACGGTGTATCGTTTTTGGAAAGCCTTGTCATCAATCTGGAAACCTCGGGCAATGCCTATATCGAAGCGGTAAGACCTGATGACGATGATGCGCCGACGGAGCTGTACGTTCTGCGCCCTGACCGCATGAAGGTGATCCCCAGCGCTTGCGGTTTGCCAGCGGGATATGAATACACGGTGGATGGCCGCACCGTGCGATGGATGGCCGACCCCATCACGGGGCAGAGTGGGATTTTGCACATCAAGCATTTTCATCCGCTGGATGATTGGTATGGCATGGCGCCTTTGGAAGCCGCGATGCTGCCCGTCGATCAGCACAACGCCGCCAGCGCGTGGAACCAGTCGCTCCTTAATCAGGGGGCGCGGCCTTCGGGCGCTTTGGTGTTTGCGCCTAAGGAAGGGCCTGCCAGCCTGTCGGATGAGCAGCTTTCGCGCCTGCGTGATGAGATGGATCAGCATTTCGCAGGGCGGCGCGGCGCGGGGCGGCCTTTGATTTTGGAAGGTGGCCTTGATTGGCGCGAGATGAGCCTTTCGCCCAAGGATATGGATTGGCTGGCGGGACGCGATGCGGCGGCGCGGGATATCGCGTTGGCGTTTGGCGTGCCCGCGCAGCTTATCGGGATCGAAGGCTCGCAGACTTACGCCAACATGGCTGAAGCAAGGCTGGCTGCGCCCGCGTGGCGGGGAATGTGATATGGGCTTCGGATTTGATCGAGACGGCACACGAAAGCAGCGTGTCGGGCGGCAAGGGCGGCGTGATCAGCGGCGCGTTCAGCGCAACGCGCACGACGTACACTTATTCGATCAACGTCGCGATTGCGATCGCGGCGGGCGAGATCGGCGGCCTTCAAACCATCTGGGCGGATAGCAAGGTGATTTATGAAGGTGGCGTGTGGAAAAGTGGCGTTTGCGGCAGCGCGAGTTTTCATAGCGGCGCGGCGGCTCAACCCGTTGATCCTTTGTTGGAAGGCTGGATCGGCGCGGGATTGACTCCTGCTTATCGCGGCGTGGCTTATTTGGTGATCGAGAGCTTGCAGTTGAAAGGGTTTGGCAATCGTTTGCCTAACTTGACGTTTGAGGTGCTGCCCAAAGACGCGCAAGAAACGCCCGTTTTTCTGGGCGAGATGAACCCGCAGACGATGCACGGGATTGTGGCTAGCAAGCAGGGCGCGATGCCGCCGCTTGTGATCGATGGTGGCGCGACCAGCGTAAGGCGCATGCTGATTGGCGGGTATGCTTGCGATGGGTTTCAGGCGTACATGGAGGTGATCGAGGTTGATGTGACCGGCGAGGCTCCTGTAGAAGTGGCGCGAACGGTGAGTCCTCTTTTTGCCAGCGAGGAAGTCGCCGCGCAGACGTGGGCGATGGCGCCCGATAACCGGATGGTGGCGATGGGCTTCCAAGATAGCGCGGGCGGGAATCCTTTTCGCGTGAGATTGTATGATAGCGCCACGCGAAGCTTTGGCAGCGTGTTGACGATCAGTATGGTGGCCGTTGAAGAAAGGCCGGTCATTTGGGTGGATGCTCATCATCTGGCCGTGTTGGATCAGCGGGACGGCCAGCGCGGCGTGCGCGTGTTGCTTCGTAGTGGCGTGGAGCTTGTGGATTTGGGATTCTTTGACGTGTGGGGCGCGGGCAGCGCCGCCACGCGCGTGCCCGTTTTTTCTACGGCGTTTAAGACGCTGGGCAGCGGCGCGATGATGATGATGGCCGATCACGCGCCGAATTTTACAGCGTTTTATGGGCGCTTCTTGTCGTGGGTTGATAATGCGCTGGTGGTGGGCGAAGAAATAACGATGGCCAGCGGCCTTGATGTTGGCTCTGGCAGCGGGATGCAGGTGCGGGTGCTGCCCTGTGGGCAGGACGAGTGGGCTTTGCTGTACCTGACCGCGATGGATATGCGGATGATGAGTTTTGTGCCGAGTTTGAGCGGCATAAGTATCACGCGCCCGTGGCAGGTGATCGTCAACGCCACGATGGGAACGGCAGCGTGTCATGCGCCGATGGCTTTGGGCGACAAGATCGCGATTTTGCATCGCCCCGCGCTGGAGAACGCCTATCGCTTGAGCGAGGTGACGTTAGAGGCTGGCGCGTTCGCGCTGACGCGTGATGCCGTTTTGGTCTCTGGCGTGGCTGTGCCTTCCTCTGCGTTCAATGCGGTGACGGTTTCCGCATCGCGGTTTTTGATTGCGGGGAATGTTGGCTATGACGGGACGCTGGGCAGCCTTGCGCTGATCAAGCGGCGCAGCCTTGGCGCGGCGCTGGATTCCATTGTGGAATCTATTTTGGCGCGAGCGGGTTATGACAGCGGCGACGTGGATGCCAGCGCTTTGGCGGGCACGGTGATCGATGGCTATGTCCTGTCCGATCAGGCCAGCGCGGCAAGCGCTTTGGCACCGTTGCAAAGTGTGGAGCCTTTTGATTTGGTGGAGCGCGGCGGGCAGCTGGTCGCCACCTTGCAAGGCGCGGGCGCGGTGATCAGCGTGGATGTGGGCGATCTGAGCGCGCCGGATGCCGCCGTGCCATTCTTGGCGCAAGAGCGTGGGCAGGCGTTGGACTTGCCGATTGAAGTAACGTGCAATTATCACGATGCCTTACGCGATTATGAGGTTGGAAGCCAGCGTGCAAGGCGTCGCGTGACGGGCGGCGCTCGCGCCGTGGCATCGGTGGATGTGCCGCTGGTGTGTACGGCTACGGTTGCCAAGCAAATCGCGGCACGGCTGTTGTATAGTGCGTGGGTGGAGCGGGATCGCTTTCGCTTTTTCCTCTCGCGCAGCGGGCTGGTGCTTGAGCCAAGCGATAGTGTGGAGGTCGGCGGCGCACGTGTGCGCGTCATGCGCGTGGTGGCCGCGCAAGGCGGGTTGTTGCAGATCGATGGCGTGGCCGCGCTTCCCGATCACTTTGGGCACAGCGCACAAGCCGATGGTGGGCAGGCGGGCGCGGCGACGACCACCAACGCGGCTCTTAGCGTGTTGCACGTTATGGATTTGCCTTTGCTTCGCGCTGTTGATGATCAGGCAGGCGTTTATGTCGCCGTCAGCGGCCTTGCCGGATGGCGCGGCGCAAGCCTGTGGCGCAGTGAGGATCAGGTGAACTTCTCGCGCCTCACGACCATCACGCAGGCCGCAACGACGGGCGTGGCGGTGACGGTTTTGCCCGCGCAAGGTGTGGCCGTCATGGATCGCGCCAGCACCGTGCGCGTACAGTTGTTGCGCGGCAGTTTAAGTTCTTGCAGCGAAGTGGAATTATTAAACGGTGCGAACATCGCTTTGATCGGCGCGGAGATTGTGCAGTTTCAAACTGCGACGTTGATCGAGGAGGGCTTATACGAATTAAGCGGTTTCTTGCGCGGACGGCGCGGGACAGACGCCGCCGCACATCAGGTTGGGGAGGCGTTTGTGTTGTTGCAGGAGGGGACGGTACACTTTTTGCCCGTTCCGTTGAGTGAGCGCGGCAAGGTCGTGCATTTCCGCGCCGTATCGGATGGCGGGTCTTTGGCGCTCGCGCAGGATATTCCTTTTGCTTATGGCCTGAAGACCCTTGCGCCCTTTGCGCCCGCGCATGTGAAGAGTGTGAGGGCTGGCGGCGCAGGCAGCGATGTGACGTTGTCGTGGGTGCGCTGCGCACGCAAAAATGCGGCATGGGTGGACTATATCGATGTGCCTTGGGATGAAAGCGAGGAACGCTATGTCGCCCAAGTGATGAACGGCGCGGCGGTGGTGCGGTCTTTTGATGTCGTGGGCGCTTCGTCGGTTGTTTATACGGCGGCGATGCAAACGGCGGATTGGGGGGCCAGCGTGCCGTTATCGTTCACTGTGTGCGTCGCGCAGGTCAGCGCGGCGTATGGGAGGGGAAAGGAAGAAGCATTTAGCATTTAGCATTTAGCATTTAGCTATCTTCCCTAAATGCCAAATCCTAAATGCTAAATGCTTTTTTAAACAACCATTATGGAGGAAAACATGACAACACCAAATTTGGAAATGCCGTATCTGGTCGCCTCGCAGGCGCAGAAGGAAATCACGCATAATGAGGCGATCAGCGATCTAGACGTGCTGGCGCAACTGTCGGTCATCAGCCGCGTGATGAACGCGCCGCCCGCCTCGCCCACCGATGGAGAGGCTTATATCGTCGGGTCTTCGCCCACAGGCGCGTGGGAAGGCAAGGCGGGGCAGGTCGCTTTTTATTTTTCCGGCTGGCGGTTTAAAACGCCCAAGGCCGGATGGCTCGCTTTCTCGCAGACCGATGGAAAGTTCTATGCGTTTAACGGCAGCGCGTGGGCTTTGTTAGGGGGGTATGTGTGATGAAAATGGAAATCAATGACGGCATCATTCGCGGCTTGCCGCTTGCGGTGTTGATGATGATTTTGGTGCAAGGCTCTGGCGCGATCTGGTGGGTGTCGGCGCAGGCGCGGGACAAGGCCTTCCTTGAGCAGCGTGTCGAGCGATTGGAAATGGGCGCAGCCAAGAGTGAGGATTCATCGGGTGGAGTCTTGCAACGTCTTGCACGGATCGAAGAGCGCGTTGCGGCTCAAAATGTCCTGTTGGAGCGTATCGAGAAGAGAATTGGGGAGAAGTAGGGGTCAGGGGGCAGGGGGGATTGCGTCATCATCATTCCTTTAGCGTCATCCCGCACAACGGATGGTGCGATAGCGCCAGACGCCCTCTCTTCGTCATCCCGCACGGAGCGTTTGACCGCGTCAAACGCGCAGATGCGGGACCCATCGCCTGAAATGGCAAGTAAGGTCGATGGCGGAAAGTGTAGGTGATGGGTCCCGCATCTACGCGATGCTAACGCATCGCTTCGTGCGGGATGACGAGAGAGGGGCGATGCTAACGCATCGCTTCGTGCGGGATGACGAAGGGAGGGGCAATGAAATTCCCTGAATCTTGACCCCTAACCCCTGAATCCTAGTCCCTGAACCCTATTGAACATCATTTTTATAAGGAGCGATTATGGAAGGTCTTGGAGAAACTGGCAAGACGCTGGGCGCTATGCCATGGCTGGCGCGGCGCGTGAATGAGGCGGGGCTTGCGCTGATTAAGAACTATGAAGGACTGCGGCTGAAAGCCTATCGCTGCCCCAAGGGCGTGTGGACGATCGGTTATGGCCATACGCGTACGACTTATCCGACCATGACGATTGATGAGGCCGAAGCCGAACGCCTTTTGTTGGAGGATTTGAACGTGTTCGAACGCGCCGTGGCGCGCCTTGTGAAAGTGCCGCTGGAAGATAATGAGTTCGCCGCGTTGGTGAGTTTTGTTTTTAACGTCGGTGTTGCCGCATTTGATGCCTCAACGCTTCTTAAGCTGCTCAATCGAGGCTGGTACGAACAAGTGCCCGCGCAGTTGATGCGCTGGGTTCATGTGCAGGGCGAGGCTTTGGGCGGCCTGACTCGCCGCCGCGCCGCCGAAGGCGCGTTGTGGCGGAGGAGGGACTAGGGGGCAGGGGGCAGGGAACGTTCTTTGTCCTTTTTTTCGTCATCCCGCACAGCGGATGATGCGATAGCGCCAGACGCCCTCTCTTCGTCATCCCGCACGGAGCGTTTGACCGCGTCAAACGCGCAGATGCGGGATGACGAAAAGTGGGCTAACCCCTAACCTCCAACCTCTAATCCCTAATCCCTAGTCCCTATTTTCAACAAACGGAGGCCTATAATGTGGCAAGCTTTAATAACACCAATTTTTTCTTTACTGGATAAAGTGATCCCCGATGAAAAGGCGCGTGAGGCCGCCAAGCTGCAGTTGATGCAACATGAAGGGCAGCAAGCTTTGCAGGAAATTCAAGCGCAGCTCTCGCCCATTTTGGCCGAGGCGCAAAGCGCCGATCCGTGGACAAGCCGCGCACGACCATCGTTTATGTATGTGATTTATGTTTTGCTGTTGGCCTCGCTGCCGATGGGCGTGTTGTTTGCGTTTGAACCTGACGTTGCCAAAAATGTGACCGAGGGTTTCAGGGCATGGCTTGCCGCGCTGCCAGAGCCGATCATCAATCTGTTTGGCATGGGCTATTTGGGCTATACAGGCGCCAGAAGCTTTGAAAAGTGGAAGGGATATGGGAAGAAGCGTTAGACAAGAGCCTTGTGCGCGCGTGTCCTTATCTGTATTATTGGTCTTCGGTCGTCGCGTTCTGCTTTTTGTGGATATTTTTCTATGGCCTCTTGTGGATTCTCTCTCTCGGTAAAAAGGCTTCCAACGGATTGCGGGATCGCCATCGGGCCGATCTTGTTTATTATCGCGGTGCTTGGGGTCTTGGCCTCTGCTATTGCGGCCTCCAGCGGTTCTTTTTCAACCTCAACAACAAGCACATCTGCCGATGTCAAAGCCTCCGCGCTGATCGAGGTCGGTCAGAATCTTAAACTGGGGTTTGAGCGTATTGCAGCCAGCGTTCCCTATGCCAGCATCGGCATGACGGGTACAACTGTCTCAACGGATTTATTCTCGCCCTCTGGCGGCGGCATCACAAAGCCTTCAACGTCGATTGATTTTGAAGGTTCCTTAGACATACGTTACTGGCTCTACGCAGATGTTACTCTGCCAGATATGAAAATAGGGTCAGGAACAAGCCCTAATAGAATGGCTTTTTATAAAGTCAGTGAAGAAATATGTCAAAGCCTGAACAAGAAGCTGAGGGGTACAACTGATATTCCTTCCATCGCCTTCGATCCATATATCAGCTCTGGCGCGCATACGGATTCATTGAGGGCGGGAGCGATATATACAATGGACCCGTGGGAAATGAATTGGCAGCCCGAAATGGAGGGAAAATTATCAGGCTGTTTTTTTGACGCTGATGATGGAGATTCTTGGCAGTTCTACCAAGTCCTAGGCGTTCAGTAAGAAAAAGGGGGCTGTGGTTCATGATCTCTCTTCTAAGGGAGGGCAATTTTTTGATTCTCAATTTGTGGTTAATGCTTTAGGATGCGAGAATCGAGAAAGTCTTTCTTCACTTTTTAACCGCTGTTTCTTTTGCCATGGGCAATCCTGTTACGAAAATTATTGAAACCCCCGCGCTTCAAGCGCGGGTGCTGCGTCTTCGCCTTTTTCTCGTTGGGCTTGCCCGCGACTATTGGAAGGATGCGCCGCTTCACGTCAATCCAACGCTTCAACGGTTTTTGTCGTTGAGCAGAAATTGGAGGAGAACGTCTAAATCTTCAGCGTCTTCGTCTGAGGTGAAGGAAAAGACTTCGCCAGAATCTTCTGTTAATGAGGAAAGGGCGGGCGATTCGGAAAAAGAAGAAACGCGTGTTTGGTCGGCTGATCGCATTCAAGTTATGGAAGTGATGTGGGGCGCGGGAAGCTCTTTTCCTGGTGGGGAAGAGTATATCAATGCCTTGACGTCTCCTTTGGGCTTGAATGAGGAGACGAGCGTTTTGGATATGGGCGCGGGTCTTGGCGATCTAGCGCGTAAGTTGGCCGAGGATTACAAGTGCTATGTGATGGGGCTGGAGATGGACAAAACCCTTGCAACACGCGGGATGGTGATGTCGATTGCCGCCGCTAAAGGCAAGAAGGCGCCTATCACTTTTTATGATCCTGCTGAGTATAGCGCTACGCGCAAATATGATTGCATCATTGCGCGGGAAGTTTTTTGCCGCGTGATAGGAAAGGAAAAGTTTTTTAAAGCCATTGACTCTAGTTTGAAAAACGGTGGTGGGCAGATTGTTTTTACCGAGCTTGTGATGGCTCCCGCTGTGCGAGAGAGACCCGCCATCAGAAGTTGGTTGGAGCGTGAAAAATCGATGGCACCGTTGACGCAGATTGAATTGATCAAAACATGGAAAGGGATGGGGTATGATCTGCGCATCGCCGAGGATCAGACAGCCCTTTATAAAAACCATGTTTTAGCAGGTCTGGTTTCTTTGGTATCTTATATGAAAACCAATGTGCCTGATCCGGATACCAAAATCATTGTGGTCAGAGAGGTCGATTTTTGGTCTCGTCGCTTTGCTGCTTTTGGGCAAGGCCTTAAATATTATCGGTTTTATGGGATAAAACATTAAGAAGCATTCAGGATTTAGCATTGAGCATTGAGGGGGCTCCGGTTCTCGAAAACCACCATTTTTGCCGCAAGCTATAGTCAGCCCAGTTTATTGCCATTCAAGATTCGGCTTTTGGGGGCTTTTGTGCTATAGCCATCGCCTTGTTTTAGCACCAAGACGATGAAGGTTGGATAGACAATGACGGCAAACATGATCGGTGGTTTGGCGGGCAGTGATGCCGCTTTGCAAAAAGCTTTGGATGGCAGCGTTCAGGCGTTGGCGGCTGCGCAAAAAAAGGATGGCCACTGGATTTATGAACTGGAGGCTGACGCCACGATTCCATCCGAATATATTTTGTTGGATCACTTTTTGGGACGGCTGACGTCCGAGCAAAAAGCGTTGCATAAGCGCATGGCAAAGTATCTGCGCGATAGTCAAGAAGAGCATGGCGGCTGGCCTCTGTTTCATCGCGGCGCGTTTGATATGAGCGCGAGCGTCAAGGCCTATTACGCCTTGAAATGCACGGGTGAGGATATTTATGCAGGGCCCATGATCAACGCCCGCCGCGCTATTTTGGCGCATGGCGGCGCGGCAAAGAGCAACGTCTTCACGCGCATTCAGATGGCTCTTTTTGGTGCGGTTCCGTGGCGGGCTGTTCCCGTGATGCCGGTTGAGATTATGCTGCTGCCGCGCTGGTTCCCCTTTCATTTGAACAAGGTTGCCTATTGGTCGCGTACCGTGATCGTGCCGCTTTTGGTTCTGTGCGCTCTCAAGCCGTTGGCGAAAAATCCGGACGGCATTACGATTGATGAGTTGTTTGTTACGCCTCCGCAAAGCGTCAAGAATTGGCATTCGAATCCTTCGGGCTCTTGGCTCGTGCCCGTTTTTCGTATGGTGGATGCCGTTTTGCGTTTTGTTGAGCCTTTCTTTCCCAAAGGGCTGCGGCAAAAGGCCATCGATAGGGCTATCGCGTGGGTCAAGGAACGTGCCAACGGTCTTGACGGCCTTGGCGCGATTTATCCGGCGATGGCGAACAGCGTGATGATGTGGGATCGGTTGGGTGTTTCTCATGATGCTCCGCTTTTCGCGCAGGCGCTTAAGGCGATTGATAGGATGGTGATCGATGATGGCCATACCCGCGCCTATTGCCAGCCTTGTGTTTCGCCCGTGTGGGATACGGCGCTGGCGGCTCATGCGGTGCAAGAGGCGGGCTTGCCCAAAAAGGTCGCGCTGAGGGCGTGCGATTGGTTGGCTGAAAAGCAGATTTTGGATGTCGCGGGTGACTATGTCGCGCATCGCCCTTCTGTGCGGGCTGGCGGCTGGGCCTTTCAGTACAATAACGCGTATTATCCCGATTTGGATGACACGGCTGTTGTCGTGATGGCCATGGATCGCCTTGATCATGATCGCTATCGCGCTGCGATCGATCGCGCCGTGGAATGGGTGCTGGGATTGCAATCCAAGAATGGCGGTTGGGGCGCGTTTGATGCGGATAACACGCATTATTATTTGAACTATATCCCCTTTGCCGATCACGGCGCTTTGCTGGATACGCCTAGCGCGGACGTTTCGGCGCGGTGCTTATCGATGCTGGGACAGCTGGGTTATAAAAAGGATCATCCGGCGGTGGCTGCTGCGCTTGCCTATTTGCGGCGCGAACAAGAGCCGGAAGGCTGTTGGTTTGGGCGCTGGGGCACGAATTACATTTATGGGACATGGTCGGTTCTCTGCGCCCTGAATGCTATTGGCATCGATCATCAGTATCCCATGATCCGCCGCGCCGTTGCGTGGCTTTTGGCGCGGCAGCAAGCCGATGGCGGTTGGGGCGAAAGCGGCGCAAGTTACTATGCTGGCGCGGCCAAGGGGGAGGGGGCTCCTTCGACTCCGGCGCAAACCGCGTGGGCTTTGCTGGCGTTGATGGCGGTGGGCGAGGTTGAGCATCAGGCGGTTGCCAGCGGCGTCGAGCATTTGGTCGCAACGCAAAAGGAGAATGGAACATGGACGGAGGATTATTATACCGCCGTCGGTTTTCCGCGCGTGTTTTATCTCAGCTACCACGGGTATAAGGCGTATTTCCCCGTGTGGGCGCTGGCGCGGTATCACAACCTGAAACAGGGCAACGCCAGCCCCGTTATGGTGGGGATGTGATGGCATCATGATCGGGATCTTGTGCGGCATGAAGAGCGAGGCGGTGATCGCGGATAAGCTCCCCGACGTGATGGTGGGGTGCAGCGGCGCGAAGCGTGACCGTGCTGAGGCTCTTGTGCGGCATATGATTGACCAAGGCGCAAGGCGGCTTATCAGCTTTGGCCTGTGCGGCGCGGTCAGCCCCGATTTGATGGCGGGCGATTTGCTGTTTGGCACAAGCGTAATGGCTCTTGGTGATGCGTGGGAGGCCGATGGCGCGGCGTATCAATCCTTAGTGGATAAGCTTCCTCGCGCCCTATGCGTTTCGTTTTGGGGAGGGGATAGAATTGCGGCAAGGGCGCAGGACAAGGCGATGATCTATCGCCGCACCGCGTGCATGGCGGTGGATATGGAAAGCCATATCGTTGCGCGTTTGGCGCACGCGGCGGGAATCCCGTTCAATGTTATTCGTGCGGTCAGCGATCCGTTCGATATGGATTTGCCGCCTGCGGCGTTGTTGCCGTTGATGGCTGATGGTGGTGTGGATAGCCGCGCCGTGTGGCAATCGATCAAAAAAACGCCCGCACAGGTGTTTGATTTAGCGCGCCTTGGATACAATACGCATTTGGCGATGCGCGGCTTGCGCATGG
>DYNT01000180.1 GCA_020720905.1 Micavibrio aeruginosavorus | reverse complement strand
ACCATGTGTAGGTCGCCCCAAGGCCGAAAGCGTCGAACGATTCAACATAATCGCTCACTGTGCTTACGCCCACACCATCCGTCATGCCGTTGTAGTAGCCTTCGCCGTCCATGTAGCTGGCGGCCAATTCAACCTTGTCGAAGCCAGTATATTTCAGACCAACGGTCCAAACATTTTGGTCTTCTTCTTGACCCATAGCCGTGCTCATGTGGCCAGCGTCAACATAGGACGTGCCCAACGTGAAGTCAGCATACTTAGCATCGGCGCCAATGCCCCAAGCGGTGAAGTCACGAGAGAAGTTGGTTGTGCTCTTTGTGCCTTCGCCTTCGCCAACAACAATCATCGGAGAAAGAGATACGCTAACAGGGTTGAAGTTGCCGGTGTATTGCGCAACGCCTTCAACGAGGTTTTCGTAACCCGTTGTATCATCATAAAGCGATGAAATTGTGCCTTGATCGTTTTCTACAGCATAGCTTACGCCAACTTGAACCTTGTGGTTCGCATTGCCAACCTTAGGTGTGTAATAGGTGACCTTGGTCGCACCTTCCTTGGTGGAGATATACGCAGGCTGGAAACGAGCCAACGTGGTGGAGTCGGTGAAGCCCGTGTAGTTGCCATTGAGCTGGCCTTCGCCAACCGCAGGAGCCGTTACGAACAAATCACTTGCGCCACGTTCGTCGCCCATCAAGACCTTACCAAAGGCGCCAGACATCCAAACATAAGCATACTGCATTGACACGCCGTTAGCTGTCGTAACGCGTGATTGGCCGTTGTCAAGATTGACAAGAGCGCCGTATTCGATGCCGCCGGCAGCTTTGCCCGTTGCAGCAATGGTCAGATCATATTCTGACTGGAAATCGCCACCACGACGACCTGTTTCACCCGTTGCCATGACCTTTTCAGATTCATGGAACAGAGCGGCACGGAAATCAACGCTGCCGCCCAAGGTGACTTGGATCGGTGATTCAGCGGCTTGAGCAGCGCCAGCGAAGGCGACGAGAGCCGTAGAGGCCAAAAGAATTTTACGCATGTGGTATCCCCCTCATGGATGGACTTGGTGTTAAGAAAACTGACTGTGAGGGCGGATCGCCCCGTCAGAGGAGAATTTGAACCAATCCCTTTGCACAGACAAGGAAGAAATGCCTTTTTTATCGACTCGTCACAAACCTGTGGCACAAAGGCAACAAACGTGTTAACCATCGATTCCCTTGCAACGCCTTGTTTTTTCGCGCATAACAGGGTGAAAGTGCCGTCGCAAATCCTTAACTTTTGATTGGGAGCGAACCTATGCCCTACCTTCTTTTTCCTGCTTTTACCCGTGTTTGGCTTAAACGCGCTGCTTTTTTCAGCCTTTTCTTGGTTTTTCTTGCTGGCTGTTCTGAAACGGGCGTTCAATCCGACGCCACGTATAAGGACAAAACCCAAGAAGACATGTATCGCTATGGCTCTTTGGTTAGCGATAAGGGCGGCTTTGATCTTTTGGGCGGCGATAAGAAAAAGGAGCAAACAGGCCTTGGCGTCAACGGCTTTTTGTGGAGAGCCACGCTGGATACGCTTTCGTTTATGCCGATTGCCTCGGCGGATCCCTTTGGTGGCGTGATCACGACGGATTGGTACGCCGCGCCTGATGCGCCCAATGAACGCGCCAAGATCAACGCCTTTATTCTTGATCGCGCTTTACGCGCTGATGGCGTCAAGATCACGGTTTTCCGTCAAACAAAAGGCGTGGATGGGCAATGGACCGATGCCGCCGTTGTGCCGTCAACCGCCAGTGCGCTTGAAGAAACCATCTTGACCCGCGCGCGGCAAATGCGTCTTGCGCAAAAGGAAATGAAGTAGGGAGCAGAGTCAGCTTCGTCATCGCAAGGAGCCTTGAAAAGGCGATGGGACGATCCATCGCCTGATACCAACCGCCCCATGAAACGACTCTCAAAGAGAATCCGTCATCGCGAGCGGAGCCGAAGGCGGAGCGTGGCGAGCCATCACCTGAAGTGGCAAATAGGGGCTTTTGTGGAAAGTATGGGAGATGGCTTGCCGCGCTCCCTGCGGTCGCTCGCAATGACG
>DYNT01000179.1 GCA_020720905.1 Micavibrio aeruginosavorus | reverse complement strand
ATGACACAAAAGGATAGAGTCATTCTTCATGAACTTACTTTCGTTCTCATTAATATACTACGTCAACTTGAAAACCCGAAAAATTTTTGGCCGCGTTTGCTTGTTTCTCTTTGGTTTATGCGGTTTGGCGGCCAAAAAGTTTTCGGGTTTTCAAGTTGACGTAGTATACAATTGAAGATTATTTAAGATTGCACCCCACTGGGGCAGTGTGTTAATCCCTTCGTGAACGTTCTCATCGTTCGATATAATTCCGTTAGAGTGCCGTTATGCGGCTTTGTTTGTTTTTATGTTACCGAAGGTCTACAGCCATGGCCAAGCCAGAAATCTTTCTTCACAAAGGCGATATTCCTGCTGATCTGGTTTTTGGCTCTAGCGTGGCTGTGGACACGGAATCGCTTGGGCTCAACGTCAAGCGTGATCGTTTATGCGTTGTGCAGTTTTCTTGCGGTGATGGGAAGGCGCATCTGGTTCAATTTGCCAAGGATGCTTATGATGCGCCCAACCTAAAAAAAATGTTGGCCGACCCCGCTATCACCAAGATTTTTCATTTTGCCCGCGCTGATTTGGCCACGATCTTTCATCACCTTGGCGTTATGCCTTCTCCTCTTTATTGCACCAAAATCGCCTCGGTCATCGCAAGAACATTTTCTGATCGCCATGGCTTGAAAGACTTATGCCGTGATCTGTTGAATCTTGAGATGTCCAAGGAACAGCAAACCTCTGACTGGGGCGTGGAGACCCTCTCTCCTGAACAGCAGTTCTATGCGGCTTCGGATGTTTTGCATCTGCACGCTTTAAAAGAAAAATTAGAGGCCATGCTGGTGCGTGAAAAGCGCCAAGCCTATGTTCAAGCGGCCTTTGATTTTCTACCAACCCGTGCGGCATTGGACGTGGCCGGATGGGAGAACGCTGACATCTTTGCCCATAAACCAAGCCGATAACCTTTTCTTTTCTTGTCCGATTGTTAAGCTCCACACCATCAATGTTAGTCGGTAGCGTGGACTTCCCATCGTGGGGTATCCTCCTTTATTCGGCTTCCGTGAGATGGGGGTCTGTGCCGTTGATGCGCGGCAACCACGCGCCGAAAGCTTCCTTGGCGCGGGCGGTGGTGGCGAGCTTACGCTCGTGCTTGCCTTTGACCGTTGTGATGGGCGGGAAAAGGCTGAACGTCACGTTCATCGGCTGGAACGTGTCGGCGTTGGCTTGTCCCGTGACGTGGGCGAGTAGCGCCCCCATGGCCGTGGTGCGCGGCGGTGGCGTAAGGGGCTGGCCTAAGGATTCCTGCGCCATCAGCAGCCCCGCCACAAAGCCCATGGCGGCGGATTCGACGTAGCCTTCAACGCCCATGACTTGCCCCGCAAAGCGAATATGCGGATGAGATTTCAGGCGCAGCGCGGCATCCAGAAGGCGCGGGCTGTTGATAAACGTGTTGCGATGGATGCCACCAAGACGCGCAAAAACGGCGTTTTTAAGCGCCGGAATCAGGCGGAAAATGCGCTCTTGCTCGCCGTATTGCATCTTGGTTTGAAAGCCGACGATGTTCCACAGCGTGCCAAGCGCGTTATCTTGTCGCAGCTGCAAAATCGCATGAGATTTTTTCTCTGGCGCATGCGGATTGGTGAGGCCGACGGGCTTCATGGGGCCATAACGCAGCGTTTCGATCCCGCGAGAGGCCATGACTTCGATAGGGAGGCAGCCTTCGAAATAGGGCGTGTTCTTTTCCCATTCTTTAAACGCCGTTGTCTCGGCGGCAAGAAGCGCGGCGATAAAGGCTTCGTACTGCGCCTTATCAAGGGCGCAGTTGATATAGTCGCTGCCATCGCCCTTGTCATAGCGCGATTGCATCCACGCCTCGTTCATATCGATGCTCTCGCGCTCCACAATGGGGGCAATCGCGTCAAAGAAGTGCAAGGAGTCCTCGCCCGTCACGCTGCGAAGGCTCTGAGCCATCGCGTCGGAGGTAAGCGGGCCTGTGGCAATTAGCGTAGGCGTTTGCGGATCATCAAGGGGCAGGGCGGTGACCTCACCGCGCTTGATGGTGATGAGCGGGTGCGCCTCTAGCGCCGTTGTCACATTCGCCGCGAACAGGTCGCGATCAACGGCCAGAGCGCCGCCAGCGGGAA
>DYNT01000178.1 GCA_020720905.1 Micavibrio aeruginosavorus | reverse complement strand
GGGACGGCGCTACCGCGCTCTATCGTTGAGTTTTATTATAAGCAGGCCGACCTGAACAACCCGATGGTCTCCGAAGAACACATCACGGCCTTTGGCTGGGCCAATCCCTATGAGCTAGACGAAATCATGTCGCACACACTGCGCGTGAATGATTATATGTCGGGTCTTTTTCTTGGCATTGGCCTGCGTCTTGTCGATTTCAAGGTGGAGTTTGGCCGCATCTGGGATCACGATGAAATGCGTATCGTGCTGGCGGATGAAATGACTCCTGACAATTGCCGCCTGTGGGACATCAAGACGAACGAGAAAATGGACAAAGACCGCTTTGTCGAGGATCTTGGTAAGGTTGAAGAAGCCTATCAAGAAGTGGCGCGCCGCCTTGGCATTCTGCCAGAAGGCTTAAACCCTACGGGCGATCATACGCCAACAAATAACATCACTTCCATTAACGAAAGATAGGTTGCTGGTCATGAAAGTTCGCATTGATATTATGCTGAAAAATGGCGTTTTGGATCCTCAAGGCAAGGCCATTGGCCATGCGTTGGGCACGCTTGGTTTTGCGGGCGTCGAAGACGTGCGCGTCGGCAAGACGATTTTTGTGACGACCAGCGAAACGGATGCGGCACAGGCTTTGGCAGCGGGCAAGGCGATGGCTGAAAAAATCCTTGCCAATCTTGTGATCGAAGATTTTATCGTCACGGTCGTATAAACCCTTTGTTTCAAGAAGGCCCCTCAATGGTGGAGATTTCAGGATGAAAGTCAGTCGGGTTCAGTTTCTTCTTCTTACTTTTCTTATCGGCACGTTGGGCGCGTGTTCCTCTCTCCAAGAGGATGCTGAAACAACACCTGTAGAGCCTTCAGTCTATCCCTATCTGCGCCTTTCGCCATCCCCACCACCACCGATGCCTTTAGAGGCCAAGCCCGAAGTCAGCAGCCCGATGCAGCAAGTGTGGCGCTCCGGTTACTGGTCTTATGATGGCCAGACGTTCAGCTGGGTTGATGGTTCCTTTATCCTCAAGCCCAATCCCACAGCGGCATGGACGCCCGATCGTTGGGAGCGTCGCACCTTTGGCTGGGCCTTTGTTCCAGGGCACTGGCAGTAAGCCCCATGCGGACTCGCCTTGCCGTCATGCCGTTTCTTGCCATTTTGGGGATGGTGTCTGCGTCTGCGGCGATGGCGGCGGCGAAAACATATTATGCTCCGCCCCAGCAATGCAAAACGTCGTTTTTAGTGTCAGATTCTGCATTAAAACAGCTCTTTTCAGGCGCCTTTCAAGAGGCTACGGGAAGCTTCCTTTATGATGAGGGCTCTGCTGCGTTAAGTCGCCTGCGCTTTGCGATCGATGCGCGGAGCTTGCAAGCGCCGTCATCGTCGTTAGGCCGCAGTGCCGCGATGTTTGCCATCACGCAAAACCCTGAAATCAACTTTGTTTCTGATGTGCCTGTGACGCTTAAGGATGGCGCGGGGGCGATTAAGGGAACCTTGAGCTTGCATGGGAAAAGCCAAGCCGCGAGCTTTGATGCCACACTATCCAAGGCCGAGAAACGGGGGCAACTTCGCCTGACGTTAAGCGGTAAAGTCAAACGCGAAGCCTATGGCATGACTGTTGACCCAACGCCAGAGCAACCAGAAACAGGCTTAGGCGATACGGTTTCCTTGACCCTAGAGATGCAAGCCATTGCGCCTTAAGGCATGGCGTTGATTAAAGCCGAAGCGCTGGGCGATTGCGCCGATACGGTGCGGTTGACCAGAATATCACGCGGCTTTACGTTAGCTCCATAAACCTGCCTGTTCCATGTATGGCGCGGCGAGATGACGGAGCCTTCAAGCGAAGCGCCGATATAAAGCCCTTGTGAGCGCGCAAAGGAATACATATCAGATTTCAGGCCAATCGCCGTGGCCGCCTGCACGCCTTTGCCAAGTTCGCCCACCGCAATGCCTGCATCGCCGCCCAAAGTGACTTGACGATCCAAAACGGCGTTCAGGCCTTTTTCAGTCATAATCGCGATCACAAACTCGGAAGAACTGCCGCCAATTTGCAAGCCAAAGCTAAGGCCGCCCAACGTGTAGAAGGCGGGGGAGCTCCACTGGTTTTGGGAATCGCGCACCAGCATCACGGCATTGCC
>DYNT01000024.1 GCA_020720905.1 Micavibrio aeruginosavorus | reverse complement strand
GAAACAAGCAAACGCGGCCAAAAAGTTTTCGGGTTTTCAAGTTGACGTAGTCTATGGTGAAAAATTATTCGGGGTTTCAAGCGTGCGGACTATAGTGTCCTTCTTGCTTAACTTTATCCCTTAATCGCGCTGCGCTTTGCTTTCCTCAATGGCGCGGTGCATGGCTTCGAAAAAGGCCGCATGAGACTCTTTTAAGCCCCACGGGTCTTTCGTAAAAAAGCTCTCCAGCCGTTCAAATGATTTGGCATCAATGCCGCTGGCGTTGAACAGTTCGGGATGATCCATCAAGTAGGCCGAGGCCCATTCTTGTGCGCCTTTGAAGAACAGCCGGATTTCCTCCAGCGTTCCCGCATCAATCAGACCGTCTGCTTGGGACTGTTCAAAAAAGCCTGTATCGATGGTATTCAGCGTCACAACCTTTTGCCCGTTGGCTTTCAGGCGATCCGTGCCGACACGCCCGCGCACGTTGACAGAGACGGTTCCAACGCAGGCCAGCCCCGCTTTTTCAAGGATGGGGAGCCACGCATCGAAATAGCTGGCGGCATTGTTGATCAGGTCAGCGACATGCAGCGCGACTTCACCCATGGCCAGAGGTTTTTCGCAGTAAAAATCGCCGTTTTTGAACAGATAAACATGCCGAAGCCCCATCAGCTTGGCCATCGGGATGGAGAACAGCCAATCGCGCCGCTCGCCGCCGGAAAGCAGCGAAAACGAATCGCTAGAAAACGACTCGGTCGTTTTGGCCACCATCGTTTCAATAATGTTGCGATAGGTTTCATCGGCGTTAAACGCATCCATGATCAGCGTCTCTAGCTTTTGCGCACGTTCTGCAGCGCCTTTCGTTTCCGCTACAATCGTCGTGATTTGCTTGAGCAAAGAGGCGGAGAGGTCCTTGCCGATCACCAGTTCCGTATTCACATAAAACGGGCCTGGCACGCTGGCGGCATACCAAAAGATGGGGCCTGTCTGGCGGTTCCAGATTGATACGGCCTTGGTGTCATGAATGCGTTTGAGTAGGGCGGCGGGGGATAGGATCATGGGGAAAAGCCTTTTTCGATTCTAAGTAAGAAAGAGCCCCTACCATGAAAGGATAACGGCTTTGAATCAACAGAAAAACATGACTTTATGGACAGGATGAATTAGGTTTAAGCTGTAGGGTCGTTTTCGCTGCAATAGAATCACCTTCCCCCTGCGGGAAGATCGAAATTGCGCAGCAATTTCGGGGAGGGGTTTGATGCGCCCGACGGGCAAGATAACCCCTCACCTGCGAAAACTAAGGACTTACTGTGTAAGTCCAAGTTTTCGCTTCCTCTCCCGCAAGGGGAGAGGGGTTTCTATTTTGCGAAAAAGAGCCTTGAAACGTTTTTTTACGGTGAGACTTATGATTCAGTCCTTTTTCCCGCCGCTTCTCCCCCCTCAAGGCAAGGTCGGCATCGTCGCGCCGAGTTGCCATGCGCCTGCCGCGTGGCTTGATGCTTTTGAAAAGAAGCTGATGGAGCGCGGTTATCAGGTTGTTGTTCACAAGCAATGTTCTTTAAAGAACGGAACGCTGGCGGGCAGCGATGCGGAGCGGGCGCAGGCGCTTATGGACATGTTCGTTGATCCTTCGATCAAGGCCATTTTTTGCGTGCGCGGCGGAACGGGTTCCTCGCAGCTTTTGGAGAGGCTGGATTACGAAGCCATTCAAAAGAACCCTAAGCCCTTTGTCGGCTTTTCGGATATGACCGCGCTGCTCAATGCGATCACGGCAAAAACGGGCCTAGTGACGTTTCATGGCTCGATGGGGTGGAGTTTTTTGCCAGAAAACACCGATGCGCGAACGGAAGACTCTTTGTTTGCCATGATAGCGCAAGGCGGGTGCACCCTGCCTTTGTCCGCCATTGATGTTGATCGCGAAGGCGCGGCGCAGGGGCGTTTGGTTGGCGGGAATCTTAGTTTGCTGCAAACGCTGATCGGCACGCCCTATGATTGGTCAGGCGAAAACGCCATTCTTTTTATTGAGGATGTTGAGGAGCCTTTGTATCGCATTGAGCGCACGCTGACGCACCTGCGCCTTGCCGGAAAGTTTAAGGGTGTTCGTGCTGTTTTGGTGGGCGAGATGGTCGGGATTTTGGATGAAAAGCCTGATCTTGATCCACAAGAACACACGATTTATGGCCACAGTTTGAAAGACATCCTGCGCAAGCATCTTCCCCCCGCCATTCCTCTCGCTTTTAACGTGCCGTGCGGGCATGGGCGGCATTTGATGACGTTCCCTGTTGGCGCGTCTGTGTCTTTGACCTTGAAGCAAGGGCAAAGCGTTATGGAGGTGACCTCTTGCCTCTGATCAAAATCGACCAGACGACCCTTGATGCGATGGTGCAAAAGCACGCCATGTTCCGCGCTGCCCGTATGGGCGGGATGCGGGCGATTTTGGCGCATCATGATTTGTCGGGATTGAACCTTTCTGGCCATGATCTCTCGCATGCCGATTTCACGGGCGCGGCGTTGTGCCAAGCCGACTTGCGCGATACCAAGCTGGATTATGCGAACCTGTTCAGCGCCGATGTGCGCCTTGCCCAGATGCAAGGCTCCAGCCTTGTGCGCGCCGATTTGCGTGGTATTTGCATGCGCGGCGCGCAATTGATCGGCGCGGATTTGACGGACGTTGATTTGCGCGAAGGCACGATGACAACGCGTGAGGGCGTGCAGATGATCCCCGGAACAAGTGAGCTGCCCATGGCGGGAACGGGAACGGCGGACCTAAGCGGCGCGAACCTCTCCCGCGCCAAACTGTCGGGCGCGATTGCCAACAACTGCGATTTCAGCGACGCAACGATGCGCGGGTGTAAAATTGTTCGCGCCAATTTGCAGGGCGTCAACATGGTGGGCGTTGATTTGCAAGATGCCGATTTAAGTATGTGCGATGTGAAGGGCGCGAACCTGCGCGGCGCGATTTTGATCAACGTGACAACGAACGCGACCAAGCTGGACGAAGCGTTTACCGAGGGCGCTTTGACCGAAGCACCGATGGGCCCTACCGCCCAAAATCTGCCAGAGCCTTTGTCGGAGTGTTTGCGCCAGCATATGATTTGGCTGGGCGGCGATGGCAAAAATGGGCGGCGGCTGGAGATTGATTACTATGATTTGCGGCGCTCACCGTCCATGGCGCGGGCGCTTTTAAGCATGATGCGCGGGCGCGGCGCGATGCTGTATGGCCTTGATTTTTCCGATGCACAAATGCAAGTCGTGGATATGCGTGAGGCTGATTTGCGCCACGTCAGCTTTGCCCGCGCCGATCTGCGCGGCAGCGATTTTTCCGGCGCGAACTTCTGTAACGCGAACCTGCAAGGTGCGCAGTTGCAACCTCTTGAAGTCACAGCAAGCCGTTTGGTCGTGACAAGCCTTGTGGGCGCGGCGCTGCGTTATGCTAATTTATCTCACGCGAATCTAAGACAGGTGAACTTGAGCGGCGCGGATTTGACGAACGCCAATTTCATGGGCAGCGATTTAACGGGCGCTGTGTTGACAGACGCCAAGATGGCTGGCGCGCGCCTTTCCCCCGCGCAGCAAAAGCAAATCAACGCAGCGAAGCAATAAAAGAAAGGAAACAGCATGGCGCGGATCGCTTTTCTTGATGACAGTTTTCCTTTTACGGGCACGTCTTTGCGCGAAGGCCCTTTGGGTGGCATTCAAACGGCAACGGTGATGCTGGCGCAGACGCTGGCGGCGCGAGGCCACCGCGTGGCCGTTCATGGCATGGTGGCCGCGGATGAAAAAGTGAACGGCGTTTTGTATCGCCCGTTGTTTACGCCATGGGGTGAACATTACGATCTTTTAATCGCCAACTGCGTGGCCAAATTGTTCGCCCACGCGCAAGGCCATCGCAAAGCCTTATGGATGCATGGGCCTGCGCGGTATATGCGCAAGCCGCACCATGCGCTGTCCTATTTGCGCTATCGTCCTTCCTTGGTGTTTTTGGGTGCTTATCATCGCACGACGTGGCCGCGCTGGCTCCCCGCCTTTAAGCCTGCGCTGATCCCCCATGGCGTGGGGGATCCGTTTGCCTCTCTGCCCGCGCTGACCGCGCCACCCGCGCCGTCTGCGCTTTTCCTGTCGAACCCGCGCCGCCATCTTGATTGGGTTTTGGATGTGTGGGCGCGGTTGATCCATCCCGCGATGCCCCACGCCACGCTGCACGTTTATGCGGGGCGCAGCAATTATGGATCGCGCAAGGATGATAAGATTGAGAAAGCCTTGGCCCATGCCGAAGGCTACGCGGCGGTGGGCGTTGTCTTGCATGAACCGTTGCCTAAAGACGCGCTGGCCGAAGCGATGCAAAACAGTCGCGTGATGCTCTATCGCGGCGATGAGGGTGAAACGTTTTGCTTCGCGGCGGCGGAAGCGCAAGCGGCGGGCTTACCGCTGGTGACGGCTGGTCTTGGCTCACTTTCTGAGCGCGTGATCGATGGGCAGACGGGCTTTATACGGCAAAATCCCGAAGCTTTTGCGCAGGCCGCCTTACGGCTTTTGCAAGAGGACTCGCTATGGCTGGCGCAGCACGCCGCCGCGCAGGAAACACGCGCCGCGCTGTCGTGGGATGCTGTGGCGGCGGCTTGGGAAGACCATTTGGGGCTGGAGAGGCCATGACCCTGCGCCTCCTTCCACCCTCCTTGGTGAACCGCATCGCGGCGGGCGAGGTGGTCGAGCGCCCCGCTGCCGCTGTGAAAGAGCTTGTCGAAAACGCGCTGGATGCTGGCGCGACCTCTATTGACATTACGCTGCGCGAAGGCGGGCAAGCGCTGATCCGCGTGGCGGATAACGGCGCGGGCATGACGCGGGAGGAGCTTGCGCTGTGCATCGAGCGTCATGCGACGTCCAAGCTTCCTGATGAGGATCTGTGGAATATCCAAAGCTTTGGTTTTCGTGGCGAGGCTCTGCCTTCCATCGGCGCGGTGGCGCGTTTGACGATTGCCAGTCGCGCAAAAGGCGCGGATGAAGCGTGGCAGATAAGCGTGGAAGGCGGCGTTGTTCTTCCCGTTAAACCTGCTGCTCTGCCCGAAGGAACAGTGGTTGAAGTGCGCGATTTGTTCTTCGCGACGCCTGCGCGGCTGAAGTTTTTGAAAGCGCCCCGCACCGAGGCCGAAGCGGCGCGTGAGATGATCGAGAAAATTGCAATGGCGCATGAGGACGTGGCGATCACGCTGACCGAGGACGACCGTCGCCCTGTGCGCTATGGCGCGACGCCCGCGCTTCTTGCCGCACCAGAAAAACGGCGCGAGCGGCTTTCCGCCGTTCTTGGCGATGCGTTTATGGGCAATGCGGCTCTACTGGATTATGAGCGCGAGGGCATGCGCCTTTCGGGCTATGCGGGGTTGCCCACCGCGCATCGCCCGACAACGCGCCATCAGTATTTGTTCGTCAATGGCCGCCCTGTGCGCGATAAGGTTTTGATGGGCGCGGTGCGCGGCGCATATGGGGACTTGCTCCCCAGTGGGCGGCATCCGGCGGTCGTTTTGTTTTTGGATGTGCCTGCGCGAGAGGTGGACGTGAACGTGCATCCAACCAAAGCGGAGGTGCGCTTTCGCGATAGCGGGCGCGTGCGCGGTCTGATCGTCACGGCCATCCGTCATGCGCTGGAAGGAGCGGCGCAATTCACGACCAGCGCGTTGACGCCGACCGCGATGACGATGATGCAGGCGGAGGCTTCGCCTTCGTTCTCACAGCCCCCGTCTTTCCGTGTGCCTTCGGCTCATGGGTTTACGGAAGGCATGCTGGATAACGCCATGCCGCCGCACGCACGGGCGATGCCCAGCGCAACGGCTGCGCCTTATGCGCCTTCCTCGTTCGGGCGGCTTGGCGCGGCGGTGGCGCAGGTGCATGGCACGTTTATCGTCGCGCAAACGGATGATGGCGTGATGATCATCGATCAACACGCGGCGCATGAACGCATCGTCTATGAGAAGATGAAGGCCGCGCTGGCGGCTGGCGGCGTGAAAAGCCAGATTCTGTTGATCCCCGATGTGGTAGAGGTTGGCGCGGGCGCGGCTTCGCGTCTGTTAAGCGCGGCGCAGGATTTGGCGCGCCTTGGCCTTGTGATCGAAGGCTTTGGCGAGGGCGCGGTGCTGGTGCGTGAAACGCCCGCGCTGATCGGGCAAGTTTCTGTCAAAGAGCTTCTGGCTGATGTGGCGGAGGAACTCGCGGAAAACGAAACGTCGCGGGCTTTAGAAAAACGGCTGGAATCGTTGTGTTCGCGCATCGCGTGTCATGGCTCGGTCAGGGCGGGTCGCAAATTGAACGTGGATGAGATGAACGCGCTCCTCCGCCAGATGGAGGAAACGCCCAACACAGGCCAATGCAACCATGGCCGCCCCACCTATGTTGAACTCAAGCTAAGCGACTTGCAGACATTGTTTGACCGACGATAGGGAGGAGAGAAAGGTTTTTCTCATAATTGCCCCTCGTCATTCCCCCCCTTCGTCCCGCACTCCTGTTCTTCGTCATCCCGCACTCCTGTTCTTCGTCATCCCGCACTCCCGTTCTTCGTCATCCCGCACTCCTGTTCTTCGTCATCCCGCACAGCGGATGGCGCGAGAGCGCCAGACGCGTGATGCGGGACCCAGGGGACTGGGGACGATGCTGCGGTTTTTGTGGCGAGGAAAAAGCTTTCAACTAGGTCCCGCATCTACGCGATGCTCACGCATCGCTTCGTGCGGGATGACGAAGTGGGGGGCGATGCTCACGCATCGCTTCGTGCGGGATGACGAAGTGGGGGGCGATGCTCACGCATCGCTTCGTGCGGGATGACGAGGGGGGCGTTACGTCGTCCATGCCCAGAAATGCACCTCCGTATCGCCATAGGGACGTGAGAGGTGGTGAGCGCAATTTTCCGGTAGAGCCAACGCCTCGCCCCTTGCTGTTTCGCACACCAACAACGCATGCGGCGCGATCCAGCCTTGCGCGGAAAGTTTTTGGACAGCCACTTCGATCAGCCCTTTATGATAAGGCGGATCCAGAAAAAGCAGAGAGGCAGGCTTATCGCCTGCTGCCACGCGGTGCCCATCGATGGGGAAAACGCTTGTGCTGTTTTGAAGTTTCATCGCCGCGATGTTGGCCGTCAGCGCCGTCAGCGCGGCGCGGTCTTTTTCAAAAAAAACAGCGTGCGCAGCGCCTTGCGAGAGAGCCTCAAGCCCCAACGCGCCGGTTCCTGCAAACGCATCCAAAACGACGCGGTTGTTGAGAACGCGTCCCAAGGCCGCGCCCCAATCATGATGCAAAAGAATGTTGAACAAAGCTTGCCGCACGCGGTCGCTGGTCGGCCTTGTGGTCAGGCCTTCTGGCGCTTGGATCGTTCGCCCCCGTAAGGTTCCGCCTGTTATGCGCATAGACACCTTGCCAATGAAACGATGGTTTTTGAATTGTGTCCTAGAATAGCGACGTGTGCCTGCGTTGTGACTCTGTCCATCAACAGTTTAATAGTCCTTTGTGAAGCGGCTTGAAGGGAGGTCTTTGGGATGGGTTTCAAAAAAAGACCACATGATGTCATTGGCGATAAGATCCTGACTGAGAGCACCAACTGTTTTCTTCCATGAGAGACATAGCTTTCCTTCCGGACGCCGATCACAAGCAGGGATGCCATAGGACGTTGCCCCAGGCCAATTATGACCCATTCCTTGAACGGTACATAACGTCACATCGGCGCCGTTCTTGCAGTTTTTATGCGTCTTGCATAGAGCGCCTTTGTTTTGGAAGGTTATCGCCGTTCCTTCTGAACAGCCGTTGAGTTTTCTCCATGTGTCAAGATAGGCGGGAACGGAAGGGCACGTCCATTCAGCGCGATTGACAGACGCGCCCAAGCTTTTCCAAATGTCCGCCGCGCAGCCGCCGCAGATGCCGCCGTTATATAGGGAACAGGGATCCTCTGTTCCATGAATATGGAGAACAGGCACAGGCCTTGCGGGGCGGCAATTGGCAAAAGACCCTTGGGATCCAACGGGCGCAATTGCCGCTATGGTTTCTGATAATTCACAAGCCAACCGATGGGCCATTTGGGCGCCATTCGACATGCCTGTTACATAAATCCTTTGTGGATCGACATTGAAATCGGTTTGTACCTTTTCCAAGACGGCTTTTATAAACCCGACATCGTCGCTGTTTTTCTGCGCCGCCTCACCACAGCAAGAACCAGCGTTCCATGCGGCGAAAGTTTTTCCCAGAAATTTTTTAGCATAGCCTTCCGGATAGACGACAAGGAAGCCGTTTTGATCGGCTTTATTATTCAAATCGAAAAATTTGACGCTGCTTGCCGCGCTTCCGCCACCACCATGAAGTGCTAGAACAACGGGCGTTTTGGTTTGCCGATGATAACGCTTTGGCGCGTGAACGATATAAACTCTCTCCATGCCTTCATGAACCAAGGAGAAGTCATAATCACCTGCGCCATAAACGGCAGCGTGGCGAAGCGTGGCGTGATCTTTTCCCATAGCAGTCTTGGCCGTATGACAAGACATCGCCATGGGCGCGATGATCCAGACCAACAGCACTATCTTTTTTATAGTCATTGATTCTTTCCCTTCATCGTTGAAGCCACGTTGTCACTATACCCCTTCCACCTTTTTACCTCCCCCCTTGCGGGGGAGGAAAGTTTTTCTTGGGTTTACGTCAGTAAGCCCTAGAAAAACTAGGTGGGGGGTTATTATGGGATGGTGCGGGTTTTGACCCCCCACCTATGAAAACTAAGACTTACTGCGTAAGCCTAAGTTTTCATTTCCTCCCCCGCAAGGGGGGAGGTCGAGAGAGGGGGCAAAATGATTCTGTTTTGCCAACGCTTCAACTGTTTTGGGTATCCTTCTTCTTCGCTTCGAAAAATTTGCCCAACGATTCACGCAGGACGCGGGTGGGGACTTCCTCAATCGCGCCGCGTGGCAGCTTGCCCAATTGAAAGGGGCCGAACGAAACGCGGATCAGGCGCGTGACTTGCAGATCGCAGTGTTCCATCACTTTACGGACTTCGCGGTTTTTGCCTTCCTTGATTGTTACGGACAGCCATTGGTTCGCGCCTTCGGATTGTTCGGCTTCAATGGTGGCCTTGATGCTGTCATAGCGCAGGCCTTCGATGGTGACACCGTCTTCTAAGGCTTTTAGTTTTTTGGCGTCCGCTCCGCCGTAAACGCGCACGCGGTAATGGCGCAGCCATGCGTTTTGGGGAAGTTCCAAATGCCGCGCCAGCTCACCATCGTTGGTGAGGAGAAGAAGGCCTTCGGTGTTGTAATCCAACCTGCCGACGCTCACCACGCGAGGCAGCTCTGGCGGCAGTTTTTCAAAAACCGTGGGGCGGCCTTGTGGATCTTTGTTGGTGGTCAGTGTGCCTGCAGGTTTGTGATAGCGCCAAACGCGCGTGTCTTGCGCCGCGCTGGTGGGTTTGCCATCCAGTGTGATGACGTTGGCCTCTGTCACGTTCAGGGCGGGGGAGGTGATCTTTTTTCCGTCCACGCTGACGCGCCCCGCCTCGATCATGCGCTCAACCTCGCGGCGCGAGGCTACGCCTGCCCGCGCCAAGACTTTGGCAATGCGTTCGCCTTCAAAGGTTAGGGGGGAGGAGGGGGGCGGCAAAGACATCAGCGCTCTTTGTTCAAGGTTCAGCTTTTGATGGGATTTGGCACGAGTTAACCTGCGCTGTCAAACGTTTATGCCTTTTTCAAGCGGACGAACCGTAAACGCTTTCTTCATAAAACATAAACCATATCTTCATGCCCTTGCCGTAGGATGGCGTTGTTCTTTTTCCTTAAGGGAGGCATCGCGATGGGTAAGGTTTATCAAGAGGCTGGGGCGGCGCTACGCGATATTTTGCGCGATGGCATGTCGATTGCCGTCGGCGGCTTTGGCCTTTGCGGCATCCCTGAGCATTGCTTGCGCCTGATTGCTTCGTCCGGTGTGAAAGACCTGACGATTGTCAGCATCACCGCGCATATCGATGGCTATGGCATCGGTCAGCTTTTGGATAATGGGCAGGTCAAAAAAATCATTGGCTCTTACCTTGGTGAGAATAACAATTTTGCCAAGCTGTATATTTCTGGCAAGCTGGAGGCTGAGTTTAACCCGCAAGGCACGTTGGTGGAGCGCATGCGCGCAGGCGGCGCGGGGATTGCCGGTTTTTATACGCGTGTCGGCGTTGATACGATTGTCAGTGAGGGTAAGGAAATCCGCGAGTTTGATGGCCGCCGCTATGTTTTGGAAACGGGCATCACGACCGATCTTTCGATCATTAAGGCGTGGAAGGGCGATGAGGAGGGCAACCTTATTTATCGCAAGACCGCACGCAACTGTAATCCTCAGGCCGCCGTGTGCAGCAAGATGACGGTGGCCGAGATTGAAGAAATGATCCCGACGGGTCAAATGGATCCTAGCGCCATGCACACCCCTGGCATCTATGTGCAGCGCCTTTTCAAGGGCAACGCTTTCGAAAATCGCATCGAACGCCGCATCACGCGCAGCGCCTAATTTAAAGGGAGAAAAACCATGGCTTGGACTCGTGAAGAAATGGCGCAACAAGCGGCCAAACAATTGCAAGACGGATTCTATGTCAATCTGGGCATCGGCATTCCGACGCTGGTGTCCAACTATATCCCCGAAGGGATGCACGTCGTGCTGGAAAGCGAAAACGGCATGCTGGGCACGGGCCCCTTTCCGACGGAAGAGGAGCTGGATGGCGATTTGGTCAACGCCAGCAAGCAGACCGTTACGCTGCTTCCCTATGGCTCTTATTTTGACAGCGCGGAATCGTTCGCGATGATCCGTGGCGGCCATGTTGATTTGGCGATCCTTGGCGCGATGGAAGTCTCAGAGGCGGGCGATATTGCCAACTGGATGGTTCCCGGCAAAATTGTCAAGGGCATGGGCGGCGCGATGGATCTGGTATCGGGCGTGCGCCGCGTGATCGTGTGCATGGAACATAATTCAAAAGACGGTGAGCCGAAGGTCAGGAAAAAATGCACGCTGCCGCTTACGGGCTCTGGCATGGTGCGTCATATCGTCACGGAACTCTGCGAGTTTGAATGCGTGCGTGGTGAAGGGTTGATCCTGACGGCCATCGCGCATGACGTTACGATTGACGAAGTGCGCGCCCGCACCGAGGCGGATTTTAAGGTGATAGTGGCCTAAGGGCTTCTTGAGCGAACGGATAAAGCGCCGGAAGGAGGGAGAGCCCCTCTCTTTCCGGCGTTTTTTTATGGTGCAGTGCAGCGGATAAATCGCTGGACAAACGGGAATAGTCCTATTATCATGCCCCTCATAGTGTTTTTTCATTCTTTTGAGCAGGAGGCTTTATGGCTCACGACCGTCGTCCCGTTTCTTCCGATTTACGTTTCACCATTCCGGCGGCTTCCGCCGATCTTGGCCCTCATGAACGCTGGCAGCACGCAGGCCGCATGTTGGAGCCGATCAAGCATAATCTGCAAGGCGGCGTCCACGCCCGCACGGTGGAGGAAAGCGTCCTTGATGTCTTGCATATCAAAAAAGCGATTACGTCTTTGCAACGGCATGCCGCCTTGCGCCTGCGTGCCGACTTTTTGGCGGCGGGCATGGGGGCTCATCTTGTCGCCAGCTATAACCCCGCGCCTTTGGGTTTTTCAATCGATGCGTCTTTTCGTGATCGTTCGGACAAGCAGGAGGAGGCTTATCAGCGCTGGCGCGTGGCGGTGAAGTCGGTCAGCGGCGCGTTGATTGATGTTGTCGTCGGGGCCGCGTGTTGTGATGAAATGCCCGCGCCAGAGAAGGAGGCGTTTTTAAAGGTTGGCCTTGCTAAACTGGTTTTGCACTATGGCCTCAGCGGCCTAGACGAGGATATTGACAAGGCTTCCACGTGGCAAGTTGGAAGCGGGGGCGATTTGGCTCATCATCGTTTGCTTCATTAAGGCTTTGCCCTGATCCACCGTTTGTTGAAGCTGATCGATGACACCTTGCGCTGCTTTGGCGTTGCTTTTAAGCGCGATGATCCCCGCGCTTTGCGATTGGTTTTGTGACTGCAGAACCGAGCGCATGGTGTTGTTGGTGATGGAATCAACCATGATAGCCTCAATAAAACGTAATCCGTGCCCAAGTGCGGGCGAACGGCTGTTAAGACTGTATCACTCTGGGATTGATTCTGTTAACAAAAAGTTTACTTAGTTAACCGGCGGCAAAAAAAATGAGAAAAATCTAAAAATAATTCGATTTTTCACTTGACATGAGGGATTCCCTTGTGCTATTGACATTCCCACGCGGAGCTGTGTCCGAAAGTAGGGGCTAGGGTTCGGGGGCTAGCATTTAGGGAAGAAGGGGCTTCGTGGCAACGCGAGGCCTTTTTTGTTGCCCCCCCTTCGTCATCCCGCACGGAGCGTTTGACCGCGTCAAACGCGCAGATGCGGGACCCAGGGGACTGGGGGCGATGCTGTGGTTTTTGTGGCGAGGAAAAAGCTTTCAACTAGGTCCCGCATCTACGCGATGCTCACGCATCGCTTCGTGCGGGATGACGAAGTGGG
>DYNT01000023.1 GCA_020720905.1 Micavibrio aeruginosavorus | reverse complement strand
CCGTCTATGCCGCTTGAACGCCTTCCAGTGCGTCTTTGGCGAAGGCGGTTGGGTTGGCGTCAACCTTATGCCCGTCGCGCAAAGCCACGGCGCTGGCCAGATCAACGGAGACAAGTTGCGAGACTCCCTTTTCGCTCATCGTCACGCCGAACAGGCGATCCATATGCGCCATCGTCACGCGTTGATGCGTGATGATCAAAAAGCGCGTGCTGGTTTCGCGGCCAATGTGCTGCACCAGCTCGCAGAAGCGACCAATGTTGCTTTCGTCCAGCGCGGCTTCGGCTTCGTCCAGCACGCAAATGGGCGAGGGGTTGGTCTGGAACACGGCAAACAGGAGCGCCAGCGCGGTGAGCGTGCGCTCGCCGCCCGACAGCAAGGACAAGATTTGCTGTTTTTTGCCAGGAGGCGCGGCAAAAATCTCAAGCCCCGCGTTCATGGGGTCTTCGTTATCGATCAGTTCCAGCGAGGCCTTGCCGCCTTTGAACAATTTGGTGAAGAGAACTTGGAAGCGTTCGTTCACTTGCGTGAAGGCGGTTTGCAGACGCTCCCGCGCTTCGCGATTGAGCTGGCTTATACCTGTGCGTAGCTTGGCAATCGCGGCGACCAGATCATCCTTTTCCTTTTGCAGGCGATTGATCTCTGTTTGTGCGGCTTCGGATTCCACTTCGGCGCGAAGGTTGACAGGGCCCATGTTGTCGCGCTCGCGAACATGACGACCCAAAAGCTGCTCCAACTCAAACACGGATGGCAAATTATCATCGTCGCTGAGCATCGCGATGGCGCGTAAATCTTCTGGTGTACAGCCCAGCTTTTCTGTGGCGCGTTCGCGCAAGGTTTTGAAGTGTTCTTCGCTGGCTTCCACGGCAGCGACGCCGCGCACACGCTCTTCGCGCGCGCGGCCTAAAGCGGTTTCGTCCTGCTTCAACTGGTGTTCTGTGACGCTCAGTTTTTGTTCGGCGGTAATCAGGTGATCGGCGGCTTCGCGGCGATGGCTTTCCGCTTCGGAAAGCTGAGTCATCAGGCTTTCGCGCTGCGCGTCCATTTCGGCAGGGCGTGCGCGAAGGGCGGCCAGTTCGCTGCCAAGCGCTTCGATGCGTTCGGCCAGAGCAAGGCTTTGCTTTTCAGCGCTGGTCATGCGGCCTTGCCATGCAAGAATTTCTTGCTCAATCGCGCTTTGACGGTTGGTGCAGGCTTGCTTTTCTTGCGTGAAGCGATCGCGTTCGCTTTGCGTATGCGCTTTTTTCCCACGCGCATCGGCCAGCGTCACGCGCTGCGCTGCGATGGCCTCGCGCAGGGCGGCGCTATCGGGCAGGGCGCTGCGCTCAGCCTCAATGACAGCGCCGCGAGAGGCCAGCGCGTCTGTGTCTTCGTCAATTTGCCGCAAGGTATCGCTGAGCGCCGATAGCTTGGCGTTGGCGGCGGCAGATTCACGCTCCTGCTTGGCATAATGGTCGCGGGCATCGTTCAGGGCAGCAAAGGCGGCCTGTAACGCGGCGCGAGTCTGGCTGTCTAATTCTTGGCATTGTTGCAAAAGTGTGGAGGCTTCCAAAAGCGAGACTGAAGCGCTGGCGTTTTTCGTTTCAGCCAGAGAAATTTCATCTTGCAAAGCCGTCCAACGGTTGCGTTGTTGCAGGCGCATGGCTGAGGCTGTTTTGGCTTCGGGTGTCAGCGTAAAGCCATCCCAGCGCCAAGCCCACCCATCGCGGCTGACAAGAATCTGTCCCGCTTGCAAGGCGGCGGCACAGGCTTCGCCTTGCTGCTTGTTATCGACAAGGCCTATTTGGCTAAGGCTACGCGCCAGCGCGGGCGGCGCTTTAATGGACTGGGCAAGGGGAGCCGTTCCTTGCGGTAGGGCAGGGGCGTTTTCAAGCGGCGCAAGATCGCGCCAGTGCATCGCGGCCTTGGAATCGAGTGAGGCGGTGAGCGCTTCGCCAAGGGCGACGGCTAACGCGTTTTCAAGGCCCGGTGTGACGGTGATAAGATCAAGCACTTCGTCAAACTGGCTGTCATGATGCGCCAGCATGTCTTCTAAAGCCCGCGATTCCGTGCGAAGTTTTGTCAGAATCGTTTCCGTTTGCGCGTTGACTTCGCGGGCGCCATCCTGCGCTTGTTGCGCATCTTGACGCGCCTCTTCCGCCTGCTGCGCTTGTGTTTTGCGACGCTCCAGCTCGCTCTCGCACGCTCTGACCATCTCTGTGGCAAGCGAGAGGGCGGGGCGCGCCGCAATCTCTGCGGCCAGCGCGGCGCGCTGGGCATCAATATCGGCGCGGCGCTGTGTCAGTGTCGCTTGCTTGGCCAAAAGAGCGTTCATCTCGCGGGTCAGCGCTTGCTCACTGGCTTCGGCGTTTGCGCTTTGCGCCATCATGGTGCTGAGCGTCGCATCCAAGGTGTCAACGTCAGCGTTTAGGGCGGCCAACGTCTCGCTCAGCGTGGGGAGCGCGGCGTCCAGCGTTTCAACCTTGGCCGTCATGTGCGTTTTTTCGCTGCCAAGGTGCTCTAACGCTTCACGGCTGTCCTTTTGATGCGATGTTTCGCGCACTTGATCGTTTTGCGCTTGCTCAAGGCGGCCTTCGCACGCCTTGATCTGATCGTCAAGGCGGTGCGCTTCGGCATCCAGATGATCCCGCGCAAGGGTGAGCTTTTGCACAATGGCGGCAGCCGTCGCCTCGTTTTGGCGCAAGGCGGGCAGCGCGGCGGCCATTGCGGTGCGCGTGGTTGTCGTGCGGGTGACAACGGCCAGAAGCTCATTCACCTGCTTTTCCGTTTCTTGCAAAGCGTCACGCGTTTTGACGGCGTCGCCTTCGGCTTCCAGCCAGCGCAGGTGGAGCAGGGCGGCCTCCGTCCGGCGGATATGCTCGGCCAAATTGCGATAGCGTGAGGCTTGCTTGACCTGTTGCTTTAGACTGCGCAGCTGCGTATCAAGCGTGCGCAAAACATCATCCACGCGTTTCAGGTTGGTTTCTGCGCCTTTGAGCTTCAGCTCAGCCTCATGACGCCTTGCCTGAAGGCCTGCCGTGCCAGAGGCTTCTTCAAGAATCTGCCTGCGATCTTGCGGCTTGGAGCGGATCAGCGCATCAATCTGCCCTTGGCCGACCACGCTGGTTGAGCTCGCGCCCGTTGATTGATCAGCGAACAGTAAATGCACATCGCGTTGGCGCACGGGACGCCCGTTGATGCGATAGTCTGATCCGCCGCCGCGCTCAATCTTGCGCACGACCAGAACGTCATCGGCGTTGTTGTATTCCGCCGTGGCCGAGCGGTCGGCGTTATCAAGCTCCAGCGTGACTTCGGCAAGGTTGCGCGAGGGACGCGTGGCTGTTCCGGCAAAGATAACGTCTTCCATCCCCGCGCCGCGCATGCGCCGTGGCGAGGTTTCGCCCATGACCCAACGTAACGCTTCGACAAGGTTGGATTTGCCGCACCCGTTGGGGCCGACGATGCCTGTCAGACCTTCTTGAATGATAAGGTCTGTTGGATCGACAAAAGATTTAAAGCCATGAAGGCGAAGGCGTGAAAAATGCAAAGGATGTCTCCACAAAATGAATGATAGCTGGCTTTTTTTATTTCTTTTTCGTCAAAGCTTTTTCGATGGCGGCCATAAACTCATCTAACGAGCGTGTGCCGACGAGCTTGGTTTTATTGTCACTAAAGACAAAGGTTGGCGTCGCTTTAATGTCAAGTTTTTCCATCGCCTCGGTGCGCACCGCGACCAAAGCATCCATTATCTTGGTGTCCTCGGCGCAACTTTTGGCTTTGTCCGAGGCAAGGCCTGCCATTTCGGCATATTGAATGAGTGTGGCATCGGGCTTATCGCTGTGAATCCATGTCACTTGGTTTTTATAGACGATCTTGAGGAAGGGGAAGAATTGCCCCTCTGGCATGCAATGCGCCAAAGCAACGCCTTTAAGGTCTATCCCGTTCATGGCAAAGTCGCGATAAATGAAACGAACTTTGCCCGTATCGATATAGCGCTTTTCGATTTCGGGCAGGATGGTGTTGATAAAATCTGCGCAGTGCGAACACGTGATGCTGGAATATCCCGTGATGGTCAGCGGCGCATCGGCGCGGCCAAGGACGCGGTCAGGCAGAGCTTGAGTCTGTGTCTGCGTTGCTGCCGCCGCTGCCCACGCCGAGGGGAGGGTCATTCCTATAAAAAGAGTAGCCCCAACAAGGGCGCGAGAGACGATGTTCATTTTTTACCTCGAATCGAGAAGTTGGCAGTATAGGGGAAAGGCCAAGGCGAACTCAAGAATTGTCGTCATTTCTTTCATGCCAAGAGGAGGTGAAAAGGCGCATCAAAACAGCGCTTCAAGCAGCCTTAAAAAACTCAATAGAATCAACGAATCTTGTGTTTTTCGAGGCCGTACGTCGAGCAGAAGGCTACTAGGAGACGCTTTTCGAGTCTGTTGGAGAGCTTTAACCATATAAGTCCATGAAATAGAACGATAGTTAACAAATCGATGGCCCTATGTATCTCCTTGAAAACAAACACTTTTTCGAATCGTCTTTTTGCGGAAGCTAAATTCGGCGAAGTTTTGGGAAAAGCCGCTCTTAATCTTTTCTTCATCGGGGACACAATAACCATTGTGTCCCCGATGAATAGCCTGTCCCCGATGAATAGCCAACTCTTGAACTGTTTTGGGGATCGTTTATAAGCCCTATCATGAAACACACAGAAAACGCCCCCCTCTCTTTGGTTTCTCGCTTGACGGGGGCCTTGCGTGGCACAGTGACCCCACCGGGGGATAAAAGCATCTCTCATCGCTCGATCATGCTGGGCGGCATTGCCGTGGGGCGCACGCGCGTGCGCGGGCTGTTAGAGGGCGAAGACGTTCTCTCTACCGTAGCCGCTTTGCAAGCTTTAGGCGCGAAAATTGTCAAAGAAGGCGACGTTTGGATTATTGACGGCGTTGGCCTAGAAAATCTGATGGAGCCGACCAGTGTTTTAGATATGGGCAACAGTGGCACATCGGCGCGGCTTCTGATCGGTCTTTTGGGGGTGCGGCCTTTTACCAGTTTTTTTACAGGCGACGCCTCGCTTTGCAAGCGTCCGATGGGGCGTGTGATAGAGCCCCTCTCCCAAATGGGCGCGACGTTTATGAGCCGCGCTGGCGGACGGTTTCCTTTGGCGGTGCGCGGCGCGGCAGAGCCGACATCGATCACCTATCGTCTGCCTGTCGCCTCGGCGCAAGTGAAGTCGGCGGTGCTTCTTGCGGGCCTCAGCGCAGAGGGTGTGACGACGGTGATCGAACCTGTTCCCACGCGCGATCCGACCGAGCGTATGCTTCGCGCTTTTGGCGCAACGCTGACAATTGATAAAACGGAAGATGGCGCGGATGCTATTCATTTGCAGGGCCGTCCGCATCTGACGGGACGTGAGATTATTGTGCCAGCGGACATCAGCTCAGCCGCGTTTCCCCTTGTGGCGGCGTGTCTGCGTGAAGGCTCTAAGGTCATGCTGATGAACGTCGGCATCAATGAGCGGCGCGCTGGAATCTTACTCAGCTTGCAAGAAATGGGCGCGGTTATTCTTTTGGAAAATGAGCGCGAGGTGTGCGGTGAGCCTGTGGCCGATATCCTTGTGCGCGGCGGCGCGCTCAAGGGCGTCACGATTCCGTCCAGCCGCGTGCCTTCGATGGTTGATGAATATCCTGTGCTGGCGATGGCCGCTGCGTGCGCGGAAGGCCCATCGCGCTTTATCGGCCTTGGCGAGCTGCGCGTGAAGGAAAGCGACCGCCTGATGCTGGTGGCTGAAGGGCTTCAAGCTTGCGGCGTGGCTGTTGAGATTGAAGGGGACGACCTTATCATTCATGGCAACGGCAAGCCTCCGCGTGGCGGCGCGACGATTACAACGGCGCTGGATCACCGTATCGCGATGAGCTTTCTGGTGCTGGGCATGGCGACGAGCGAGCCCATTGCCATCGATGATGGCCGCGTGATCGCGACAAGCTTCCCGAAATTTGTCACCATGATGAATGATCTTGGGGCGAAGATAGGGTAGGGGTCAACTGCCTCTTGGCAGTTTTGTACCTGCTACGGCGCGGGCTTGCATCACTTCGCGGCGGAAGGAAAAGAGCTTGGCGGGGCGGCCTTTGATGGCTGTGGTTTGATCGTTTGTTTCCTCGACAAGGCCTTGCGCCATCACAAGGCGGCGGAAGTTTTGTTTGTGAAGGCGCAGCCCCGCCAAAGCCTCAACCGTGTTTTGCAGCTGTAAAAGCGTAAAGCGCGGCGGCAGCAATTCAAACACCACGGGGCGGTATTTGATTTTGGCGCGAAGACGCGCCATCGCGGTTGCCAGAATGCGGCGGTGATCATGCTTCATGGCTAGACCGCTGGCGATGGGTTTTGCGTCCTTGCGATGTCCTCTTGCGGCCTCATCGATTACTCCGGCTTCCCACAGCAATTCATAGCGTTGTAAGACAAGTTCCTCGTTCCATGCGCGGGGGTCTTTGGGAAAGGCGTTATCGATCCGCGCTTGCCTGCCGCGTCGCGCCAAGGAATCTGCCGCGTTGTTTTTCCAAAGCGTAAGATATTGGCGCAGCGAAAGCGCGAGCGCTTCGGCTTTGTCTTCACGTCTGTCTTCCCATGGAAAAAATTGATACCAGTCCACGGCGTCGCTTTGGCCAAGCTCTCTGGCAAGCGCCAAATAGCCGATAGAGATAGTGCGAAGGCCGTCTGCCTCGCGGTTTTTGTCGGCAAAGGTGTAAAGCTGTTCGACATAGCCAAGGGAAAGCCCCGCGCGTTTCGTGACCCAAGCGCGTAGCGCCTGTTCCATCTTGTCATGCTGCGTTTCAAGAGGGCCAGAGGGCAGGGCATCATCATCCGCCACGATGATGCGCGGCTGCCCGTCCGTGACGCTTACAATCACGGCGCTCAGTGCAAGGGCTATTTTTTGCGCGGTGGCCATGACGTTGACGGGATCCTTGCCTTTATACTCAAAATGATCATAATCTTTCTTGTGTCGCTTGGCGACATCTTTTTTTGCCCTCTTAATGCTCAAAAGGAGCATAATGCAATGACGGATCACGAAGCGATGGCGGCGCTTTACAAGCGGCTTGAAAAAGTTGTCGTGCCTGAGGCTTGGGAAGGCATGGCCGCCGACATCACGGCCATTCGTGCCCTGAAAAAAGAAAAGAACGCCGTTGTTTTGGCGCATAATTATATGACGCCAGAGGTGTATTTTGGCGTGGCCGATGTGACGGGCGATTCTCTTGCTCTGGCGCGGGAAGCGGCTGCGATGCAGGTCGATGTGATCGTGTGCGCGGGTGTGCACTTTATGGCTGAAACGGCCAAGCTGATGAATCCGTCACGCATTGTTCTTGCGCCGGATTTGCAAGCGGGTTGTTCGCTGGCCGATTGTATCACGCCGCAAGATGTTCGCGCTTTAAGAACAAAATACCCTGATCTCCCCATCATCACCTATGTCAACACGTCGGCGGCGGTGAAGGCCGAGTGCGATATTTGCTGCACGTCGGGTAACGCGAAGAAGATCGTGGAATCGTTGGGCGTGCCCGAAGTCGTGATGGTTCCCGATGAGTATCTAGCGCAAAACGTGGCGCGGCAAACGTCTGTGACAATTATTCCGTGGCATGGGCATTGCGAAGTGCATGAGCAATACGCGCCGCAAGAGATCGCTGCGCTGCGCCGCGCTCATCAGGGCATCACGATTATCGCGCATCCTGAATGCCCGCCCGATGTTGTGGCGCAGGCCGATTTTTCTGGCTCAACCGTGAATATGAGCGACTGGGTCGCCGCGCATCATCCACGCCACGTCATGCTGCTGACCGAACGCTCGATGAGCGATAACGCGGCGGTGGATCATCCCGCTATCGATTTCGTGCGCCCGCGCTTGTCGTGTCCTTACATGAAGCTTATCACGCTGGCGTCTATTCGCCGTGCGCTTGAGACGATGACCTATTCCATTGAGATTGAGGAGGCGATTGCCGCCCCCGCTCGCCGCGCGGTGGAGCGTATGGTCGCGGTGAAATAAGTGAAAGCATCGCCCGTCATCATCATCGGCGCGGGGCTGGCTGGTTTGACGGTCGCGTTGTCGCTTGCGCCGCGCCCGTGCGTCGTTCTAGGGCGTAAGATAGCTGCGGGCTGGACGAGCAGCGAGCTGGCACAAGGCGGCCTTGCGGCTGCCGTGGGCGAGGGTGATGCGCCAACCTTCCATGAACAAGACACGCTGGCGGCGGGCGCGGGGGCGTGTGATCCTGTCGTGGTGCGGATGATCACGCAGGCCGCGCCTTCTGTGATCGAGACCTTGCAAAAGTGGGGCGTGGCATTTGATCGCGATGCGGCGGGCGGGCTTGCTACGGGGCTGGAGGGGGCCCATAGCCGTCGTCGCATTGTTCATGCTCAGGGCGATTCCACAGGCGCGGCGATTATGCAGGCTTTGGTGGAGCGCGTGAAGGCCACACCCTCTATCACCTTGATCGAAGATGTCGAGGTGACGCAGATTCTAACTAATCAACTTTCTTCCGTCACTCCCGCGCAAGCGGGAGTCCCGTTTGGTTTTAATAAAAAACGGGATCCCCGTTTTCACGGGGATGACGAGAGGGGTGTTTGTAAGGTTATTACAGGCGTCTTTTATCATCATCGTGGATCAACGAAGTCCCTTCACCTCTCAACGGACAGCGTGGTGCTGGCGACAGGCAGCGCTTGTGCGCTTTGGAAAAACACGACGGTTCCTTTGGGCTCATGGGGCCATGGCCTTTTGCTGGCGGCGGAGGCTGGCGCAACGCTTCGCGATTTGGAGTTTGTGCAATTTCATCCAACGGGGCTGGCAGCGGGATGCGATCCCATGCCCTTGATTAGTGAGGCTGTGCGCGGCGATGGCGCTTTTCTTGTCAATGACAAGGGTGAGCGTTTTGTGGACGAACTTGCGCCGCGTGATGTGGTGGCGCGTGCCCTTGCCGCGCAGATTGAAAAAGGCAGCCGCGTTTTCCTTGATGCGCGGGCGCTGACGGATTTTGCCGCGCACTTTCCCACGGTGTTCGGGATTTGCCGTAACGCGGGGCTTGATCCGGCTAAGGATTTGATCCCCGTTCATCCCGTCGCGCATTACCATATGGGCGGCATCGCGACGGACGCGCAGGGGAAGACGAACGTGCAAGGCCTTTGGGCGTGCGGTGAGTGTGCCGCGACGGGTCTTCACGGCGCAAACCGCCTTGCCAGTAATTCATTGCTTGAGGCCACCGCGATGGGGCAACGGGTGGCGATGGATATTGAGAAGACCATTCCCTGCGCCGTTATGTCTTCGTTCAAAAAAAATGGGATCCCCGCCTTCGCGGGGATGACGGATCAAGGATGCGATACGCCCGAAACGATTTCTCAGGTGCGCGAATTGATGTCGCGCTATGTTGGCGTGATGCGCGATGCGATGGGGCTGCACAAAGCAATAGAGCAGCTTGCGTTGTTGGCGCAGGCGGGTTCGCTCCGCGCTAAGGTGGGGCTTATGATCGCCCGCGCCGCGCTGGCGCGTGAAAAAAGTCTTGGTGCGCATTACCGCAAAGATGAAGAAAGGAAAAACGCATGATCGACTCTTTGCCTGATATTATGGTGCATGACATTGTGAGCGCGGCTTTGCGTGAGGATTTGGGGCGCGGCGGCGATATTACAAGCAACGCGCTTATTCCGCCGGATCAGCCTTGGCAAGCCGCGCTTGTGGCTCGCGGCGATGGCGTTGTGGCGGGCTTGGCGCTGGCGCGGCTTGCGTTTATGCAGATGGATTCTAGGGCTTTGTTCCAGCCGCGCAAGGCCGATGGCGATGCTATCCAGCGCGGCGCTATTCTGGCCGAGGTGTCGGGCAATGCCCGCGCCCTTCTGGCGGCAGAGAGAACGGCGCTCAACTTCTTGTGTCACCTCAGCGGCATTGCGACGCTCACGCGGGTCTATGTTGAGGCGGCTGCGCCGCATAAGGCTAAAATCTGCTGCACGCGCAAGACGACGCCGACCTTGCGTTTCTTGGAGAAATATGCGGTGAGGGCAGGCGGCGGCGCGAACCATCGTTTAGGTCTTGATGATGCCGTGCTGATTAAAGATAACCATATCGCTGTGGTCGGTGACGTGCGTCGCGCCGTGATCAAGGCCCGCGCAGCCGTTGGTCATATGGTCAAGATCGAGGCGGAGGTGGACACGCTCGATCAATTGCGCACGCTGCTCGATGCGCCCGTCGATGTCGTGATGCTGGATAACATGCCCCCCGCGCAGATGAAGGAAGCGGTGGCGCTAGTGGGGGGGCGCTTTACGTTAGAGGCTTCGGGTGGCGTGTCGTTAGAGACAGTGGCCGCGATTGCTGCGACAGGCGTTGACGTGATTTCTGTTGGCGCGCTGACTCACAGCGCCCCTATCCTTGATATCGCGCTGGACGATGCGGGCTAGGCGTTGTCCTTTTCATCGCTTCTCGTCACGCTCTCCACAATAAAGGGGGGGCGGCGCTTGGATTCGATATACAGGCGTCCCAGATATTCGCCCAGCACGCCAAGGCACAGCAGTTGCACGCTGCCCATCACCAGCACGACGACCATCAAACTTGTCCAGCCCTGCACTGTTTCTCCTGTCAGCCACGCCCGCATGACATAGGCAAGAAGGCCAAGGCCAAGGATACCCAGCAACGCGCCGCCATAGGCGGCAAGGCGCAGGGGGACGATGGAAAAACCGGTGATGCCGTCAAGAGCCAAGCGGATCATTTTGCGTAAGGGATAATGGCTTTTGCCTGCTGCGCGAGGCTGCCTTTCATAGGGGAAGGCCGTTTGCGTCAGGCCGATCCACCCGATCATGCCGCGCAGGAAGCGTGATTGCTCTGGCATGTTATTCAAAATAGTGATGGCGCGGCGGCTGATCAAGCGAAAGTCGCCCGTGTCTTTGGGGATCGCGGTGTTGGCAAGCCGCCCCATCGCGCGATAGAAAAGCGCCGCGCTTGTTTTTTTCAGCCAACCTTCGCCTACGCGCGCGGTGCGCTGGCCATACACAACATCGGCTTTCGTGTCGTCCATGATTGTCATCATGGCGGCCAAATGCTCTGGCGGGTCTTGCAGGTCGGCATCAAGGATCAACGCCTTCTCGCCCGTGCACAGCGACAGCCCTGCTGTCAGCGCCATTTGATGCCCAAAGTTGCGCGAGAGGTTGACGGCGATGATGGGCGGCGTCGTGGCGCATAAGCCTTGCATTACGGCCAGCGTGGCATCGGTTGAGCCATCGTTGATAAGCAGGATTTCAAAATCGCCACAAGCGCTGGCGCGGCAGGCTGCCGTAATGCGCCTGCACGCTTCCGCCAGCCCTTGCGCCTCGTTATAGCAAGGCACAATAACGGAAAGGGCGGGGGGGGCGGCGGTCATCTTTGCTCTACCGCTGCGTGACGGGCACGTTCAGATAGCGCATGCGCTTCATCTCATTACGACCCCGTGTGACGGTATCAAGGATAAGGCCGCAGGCGAAGCTGAGGAACGCCAAGATCATCAAGCTGGTTGACAAAATCGCCGTCGGAAAGCGTGGCACTAAGCCCGTTTCGATATACTCGGCCAAAATGGGCAGCATCAGCGCGACCGAGATAAAGCCCAGTGCCGCCGCGATCAGCGAGAAAAACGGCATCGGTTTTTCCTCTTTGATCAGGACAAGGATCATCCACAAAATGCGGAAGCCATCCTTAAAAGTGCTGAGCTTGCTGACCGAACCAACGGGGCGATCCTTATAGGGCGTGTCCACTTCGTCCGTTGGCATCCGCAGGTGCAGCGCGTGGACGGTGAGTTCCGTCTCCGTTTCAAACCCGACGGCCAGCGCGGGAAAACTTTTGACATAGCGGCGGGAGAACACGCGATAGCCCGACAGCATATCCTTAAATCGGTTGCCGAAAATCAAGGACACCATGGAGGTCAGCATCCAGTTGCCAAAGCGATGCCCTGCGCGGTACGCCTCTTGGATTGTCGTGACGCGCGCGCCGTTGACCATGTCCAGTTGGTTGTCCAAAAGTTTTTTGATCATGATGGGGGCGGACGCCGCGTCATAGGTCGCGTCGCCATCCACAAGGACGTAGATGTCGGCTTCGATATCCGCGAACATGCGGCGCACGACGTTGCCTTTGCCTTGCAACGGTTCGCTGCGTACAATCGCGCCCGCCGCGCGGGCGACCTCAATGGTTTTGTCTTTGGAATTGTTGTCGTACACGAAAATCTGTGCATCGGGCAGGGCGCGGCGAAACTCGCCCACCACCTGCGCGATGGCGGCCTCTTCGTTATAGCAGGGGATCAGGACGGCGGTTTTCAGGGCATCGCTCATGGTTTTTGTACCGGAAAGTTAGTTGTTTTTTCGACCTCGCACAACACGAGCTTCGAGTCAAAGAGAGCATCCACGACAGGTTGGCATTTTTGCGGCGAAAAAGTGAGCCCAAAATGGCCAAGCGCGGGCGTGGCATGAAAAAAGTGATGTTGGGGAACCAGAAGTTTGAAAACGCCTTGATGCTTGGCTATTGTCTCGGCTATCAGGGCGTTGATGCCTTTGTTCTGTTCGGGGCTGGAGAAATTGCTTTGCACGCGCACAAAGGCAATCTCCGGCGGAAAAGACGGAATAACGTGCGCATAAGGATCAAACC
>DYNT01000022.1:1665-12596 GCA_020720905.1 Micavibrio aeruginosavorus | reverse complement strand
GTAGCTCAGTTGGTTAGAGCGTCGGCCTGTCACGCCGAAGGTCGCGGGTTCAAGTCCCGTCTCTCGCGCCATTTTTATGGCGTTTTTGGCTTTGCCCCCATCCCCACGCATCCTGCCTTCCCTAAGCCTAACATTTTTCTTGTGAAACCATTAAAATGGGTTCAAATGGGGGAAGCGTTTTTATGGTTAAGGAAAAAAACAGCATAAAGCGTGAAAAACCCCTTGACAAGGGACGCTTCTTGTGCTATTGACAGTGCCACGCGGAGCTATATCCGAAAAAGGGAAGAGGTTGTTGAGAAAAACGGTTTTAACCTCACCTTATCGATGAAAGGAAATTATGATGAGTTCTGGAAATATTGCGCAAAGGATATTCGCGGCGCTTCATCCTCCTGTAGTTTTTAACGCGGACAACGCGGGGGAGGCCTCTCATCAAAAATCTATTCTGATTTATCGCGGTGGGAGTCATTCGACCGATCAAAATATTTTTGATTTTTTTGAGGCGGCTGCTTTTTTGGCCTTGAGTCAAAAAGTGACGAAGATTTCTTTGCCGACCCAAGCGGAAGTTGCTCCACTGGTTCTTGAGGCGCATGAATGGCCCGATACGAGCCGTTTTTTAGGCGGTCTTTCGAATTACAGAATTGTGGCGTACCGTAATTTGGATAAAGAACCCAACGCCATTTTCTTAAAGGTTTTGATTCGTGAAGGCTTTCAGCTTTTCAAAAGTGAGGGGGCGCAGTCTTTTAAAACGGTTTTTCGAGCCACAATGTTTCAAGATACGCGAAGGGGTGGGAAGAATGATAAAATCTTGTTTACGCCTGTTGTGGGACAGCCAGCGGATCCATGTCAGACCACGTGGGGTGCCGCTTTGAAGAGGAAAGCTAAGGCTGCTCACGATCGTCGGCGCTTTAGTCAGATTCTTATCGCCAAATACCTCTGATGGCTGACTAGGTAAAGGGCTTTTTTATTGGGGGGCAGCCCTGTCGTGTTTGATCGAATCATTGATTTTTTGATGTAATCAGTGGATGTTGAGGGTCTCGTCTCCTTGTGACAGGCCTTCACTCGTGTCCGATTCGCTTTTAGTTCCTTATGCCCCTATCGCTGTCTTTATGGTCGTCGCGCTTTTTGTCGCGCTGGCGGCCGTGGCTTTGTCGTTTTTATTGGCCAAGCATCGTCCCGATAAGCACAAAAATGAAACGTATGAATGCGGCTTCCCGCCCTTTGGCGATGCGCGGACGAAGGTCGATGTGCGTTTTTACCTGATCGCCATTTTGTTCATTATTTTTGATTTGGAAATCGCCTTTCTGTTTCCGTGGGCGATTGTCCTTGGTGCTATTGGCTGGCTTGGGTTCGGCTCGATGATGGTGTTTCTTGGCGTGCTAACGGTCGGTTTTATTTATGAATGGAAGAAGGGGGCGCTCGAATGGGATTGAAAGCTGTTTCATCTTTCATTTCCTTTTTCGTCATTGCGAGTGAAGCGAAGCAATCCATCTGCGCCGCGCCTGCGGCGCAAAAGAGTCATATGCCTCGCGGACGCTCGGCAGCTGGATCGCCACGCTCCGGCTACGCCTCCGCTCGCGATGACGTGGTGGAGGTTGCATGAAACTAAACGAATTTGTTCTACCCAATGATCCCGCTTTGCGCGAGAGGATGGAGGCTTCGGCGCGGCTTATCGGCGGCGAGGTGCAGAACAAGGGCTTTATGCTGGCCAAGCTGGACGATCTGATGGCGTGGGCGCGAACGGGATCAATGTGGCCCATGACGTTCGGCCTTGCCTGCTGCGGGATTGAGATGATCCACGCGTACATGAGCCGCTATGATCTGGATCGCTTTGGCATGATGCCGCGCCCCAGTCCACGGCAGTCAGACGTGATGATCGTGGCGGGAACACTGACGAACAAGATGGCGCCTGCGCTTCGCCAGCTTTACGATCAAATGCCAGAGCCAAGGTGGGTGATCTCGATGGGCTCGTGCGCGAACGGCGGCGGGTATTACCATTATTCCTATGCCGTGGTGCGTGGGTGTGACCGCATCGTGCCCGTGGATATTTATGTTCCGGGTTGTCCGCCTAGCGCCGAGGCGCTGGTGTACGGCCTGCTGCAATTGCATCGCAAAATCCGCCAAGGCGGCAAGCCCATGATGATTGATTGCCGTCAAAGCGCAGAAAGGCGTGGGGAATGATGCGGGAGGACAGAGGCCAGCGTTCAGCGTTTAGGGCGTGGGGGAAAGAATATCCGTCATTGCGAGCGGAGCGAAGCAATCCAGTTGCCGTGCGTCTGCGCGGCAGGAGACTCTCTTGCGCGGCGGACGCCGCGCCGCTGGATCGTCACGGCGCTACGCGCCTCGCGATGACGGTAGGGAGTGGTGTGGTATGACAATTGCCATTAACACCCCCTCAGCCGATGCGGTGCGCGGCGTTTTGGGCGAGAGCGCGGTGCAGGTTCTTCTTGAGCGCGATGAGGTAACGGTTATCGTGCCGAGCAAGAAGATTGTAGAGGCGATGACCGCTCTGCGTGATGATCCGCGCACGGCGTTCCATCAAGTGATGGATGTGGGCGGCGTGGATTATCTGGCGCGGCAGCCTCGGTTTGACGTGGCCTATCAGCTGCTCAGTTTAAGCCATAACGGACGGCTGACCGTGATCGCGCAGACGGACGCGCACGTGCCTTCGGTGGTGGGCGTTTATCCTGTCGCCGGATGGTTTGAGCGCGAGGCGTTTGACTTGTTTGGCATCGTGTTTGACGGCCATCCTGATTTGCGGCGGATCCTGACGGACTATGGGTTTGAGGGGCATCCTTTGCGCCGCGATTTCCCTTTGGTGGGGTTTGAGGAAAAAGTGTACGACGATTTGCACGCTTGCGTCGTTTCTCAGCCCGTCACGTTGCAACAAGACTATCGCGCGTTTGATGCGCTTTCGCCTTGGCAAGGCCTGACGGATGTGCAGAAACGGGAGGGCGGAGCATGACGGAACCCGTGCAAGTTTTGGTGCGTGATAAGGACGGGAAAGAAGGCGCGCCGTTCACGCTTAATCTGGGGCCGCAGCATCCCGCCGCTCATGGTGTGTTGCGTTTGATCTTGGAGATGGATGGCGAAGTGGTGGAGCGCGCCGATCCGCATATCGGCCTTTTGCATCGCGGCACGGAAAAGCTGATCGAGCATAAAACGTACACGCAAGCGCTGCCGTATTTTGATCGTTTGGATTATGTTGCGCCGATGGCCAGCGAGCAGTGCTTTTCGTTGGCGATTGAAAAGTTGCTGGGCATCACGCCACCGGAAAGGGCGCAAGTGATCCGCGTTTTATTTGCGGAAATTTCGCGGCTTCTCAACCATCTGCTGGCGGTTACGACGTTCGCGCTTGATCTTGGCGCGATCACACCCGCGCTGTGGGGCTTTGAAGAACGCGAAAAGCTAATGGGCTTTTATGAACGCGTCAGTGGCGCACGGATGCACGCCAATTACATTCGCGCAGGCGGCGTGGCGCGTGATCTGCCCGATGGGTTGCTGGACGACATTGAGGCTTTTTGCACGCCGTTTTTAAAGTTTCTTGATGATCTGGAAACACTGCTGACGAACAACAGGATTTTTAAGCAGCGCACGGTCGATATCGGAATCCTGACGAAGGAGGACGCTATCGCGTGGGGCGCGTCGGGCGCGATGTTGCGTGCCAGCGGCGTGGCGTGGGATTTGCGGAAAAGTCAGCCTTACGATGGCTATGAAACGTATGACTTTGATATTCCCGTCGGCACGACGGGCGATTGCTATGCGCGGTATTTGGTGAGGATGGCCGAGATGCGCCAATCGGTGCGGATTATGCGGCAGGCGATGGTGAAGATGCCCACGGGGCGCGTGATGGTGGACGATTTCAAGGTTGCGATGCCAGAACGGGAGGCGCTTGAAAAATCGATGGAGGCTTTGATCCATCACTTTAAGTTGGCGAGTGAGGGCTATCGCGTGCCACGCGGCGCGACCTATACGGCCATCGAAGCGCCAAAGGGCGAGTTTGGCGTGTATCTAGTCGCGGACGGTACGAACAAGCCTTATCGCTGCAAGATACGCCCGCCCAGCTTCGCGCATCTGCAACTGCTGCCGCTTTTGGCCAAGGATCATATGCTGGCCGATGTCGTCGCGATTATCGGCAGCCTTGATATTGTGTTCGGGGAGATTGATCGGTGAACAATGTGCAACCCAAAAGCTTTTTCTTGACGCCGGAGAACGAGGCGGAGGCGAGGAAGGTTATCGCCAAGTATCCTGCTGGAAAGCAGGCCAGCGCGCTTTTGCCCCTGTTGGATATGGCGCAGCGCCAGCATGGCGGGTGGTTGCCTTCCGCCGCGATTGTTTATGTGGCGGGGTTCCTTGGCGTGCCAGAGGTCAAGGCGTTTGAGGTCGCGAGCTTTTACACGATGTTTAATTTAGAGCCTGTCGGAAAATATCTGATCCAGCTGTGCCGCACCACGCCTTGCTGGCTGAAGGGCGGGGAGGACATAGCGCGAACGTGCGAAACGCGCCTTGGCATCAAGGCGGGGGAGACGACGCCCGATGGCCTTTTCACGATCAAGGAGGTGGAGTGTTTGGGCGCTTGCGTCAACGCGCCCGTGATGCAGATCAACGACGATTATTACGAGGATTTGACCCCCGATAGCGTGATGAAGATTTTGGATGCTCTGGCGCGAGGAGAGAAACCCAAGGTCGGCTCGCAAACCGGACGCTGCGGATCGTGCGCGTGCGGGAAGGGGGAGGCATGAGAAGAGAAGCATTTAGCATTTGGTATTTAGCATTTAGGGAAGACGGTCGCGGGGATGACGGCGATTTATGGGGAAGGGCTACTTTCCTAAATGCTAAATGCCAAATGCTAAATGCTTTCATTCTGTCAGAAAGCAGGTGCGCATGTTGAACGATAAGGATCGCATCTTCACGAACCTGTATGGAAAGTCCTCGTGGACGTTAGATGGTGCGAAGCAGCGCGGCGTGTGGGATGGGACGGCGGCGCTGATTCAAAAAGGCGGCGCATGGATTATTGAGGAAGTCAAAACAGCGGGTCTTCGCGGGCGCGGCGGCGCGGGTTTTGCCACCGGTCTCAAGTGGTCGTTTATGCCCAAGCCTTCGGAGCGTCCGCATTATTTGATTGTGAACGCCGATGAAAGCGAACCTGGCACGTGCAAGGATCGGGATATCTTGCGCTTTGATCCGCATCGGTTGATTGAAGGCGCTTTGCTGTCCGCCGTCGCGGTGAATGCGCACACGGCGTTTATCTATATGCGCGGCGAGTTCGTGAATGAAGCGCGGCATGTGCAAACCGCGCTGGATGAAGCTTATGCGGCGGGGCTGATCGGCAAGAATGCTTGTGGCAGCGGGTGGGCTTGCGATGTTGTCCTTCATCGCGGCGCGGGCGCTTATGTGTGCGGCGAGGAAAGCGCGCTTATGGAAAGCCTTGAGGGCAAGAAGGGGCAGCCTCGCAACAAGCCGCCTTTTCCGGCGCAGGCGGGGCTTTATGGCTGTCCCACTACGATCAACAATGTGGAGACGTTGGCGGCGGTGGGTGCAATTTTGCGGCGCGGCGGCGCTTGGTATGCGGGGATTGGCCGTCCCAAGAACAGTGGCACAAAGTTGTTTTGCATTTCGGGGCATGTGAACGCGCCGTGCCATGTTGAGGAAGAGATGGGTATTCCTTTGCGTGAGCTGATTGAGCGCCACGCGGGCGGCGTGCGTGGTGGTTGGGATAATCTGCTGGCTGTTATTCCCGGTGGCTCATCGGTTCCTGTGTTGACGAAGGAGCTTTCTGAAAAAGCCCTGATGGATTACGATGGGCTGCGCGAGGTTGGCTCAGCCCTTGGCAGCGCCGGTGTGATCGTGATGGACAAGTCCACGGATATCATTGCGGCGATTGCGCGGCTGTCCCATTTTTATTGCCATGAAAGCTGCGGCCAGTGCACGCCTTGCCGCGAGGGCACAGGCTGGATGGCGCGGATGATGGAGCGGATGGTGCGCGGCGAGGCAAAGGTGGAGGACATTGACCTGTTGTGGGATGTGAGTAAGGAAATCGAAGGCAAGACGATTTGCGCCCTTGGCGATGCCGCCGCGTGGCCGGTGCAGGGTTTAATCCGCGCCTTCCGCCCCGTGATGGAAGAGCGGATCCGCGCAGCGGGAGGGGGGAGATGAAAAGGGAAGCATTTAGCATTTGGCATTTAGCATTTAGGAGAAATGGATTGCCCTCCTTGATCTCTCCCTCAAGGGGGGAGGTGGGATGCTGCGATTTCCCTAAATGCCAAATGCTAAATGCTTCTTATGGGGTGTCCCATGCCTAAACTAACCATCAATGGCCGTGAGGTGGAGGTTGCCGAGGGTGTGTCGGTGTTGCAGGCGTGCGAGCAGCTGGGCATCGAGATTCCGCGTTTTTGCTATCACGAGCGGTTGAGCGTTGCGGGCAGTTGCCGCATGTGCCTTGTCGATGTTGAAAAAGCGCCTCGGCCTGTTGCCAGCTGCTCCATGCCGTGCAGCGAGGGCATGGTGGTGCAGACGGATACGCCCGCCGTGAAGGCGGCGCGACAGGCGGTGATGGAGATGCTGCTGCTCAATCATCCGCTGGAGTGCCCCGTGTGCGATCAGGGCGGCGCGTGTGATTTGCAGGACATTGCTTTTGCGTATGGCCGTGATCGTTGCCGCACGACCGAGGTGCGGCGGCGCGTGAGGGATAAGGATTGGGGGCCTTTGATTGCCACCGCGATGACGCGCTGTATCCATTGCACGCGCTGCATCCGCTTTATGGACGAGATTGCGGGCGCGCATGAGCTGGGCGGGTTTCATCGCGGCGAGAAGATGGAGATTGCGCCGCTCTGCGAGGGGCCTTTGCTGTCCGAACTGTCGGGCAATTTGGTGGACGTTTGTCCCGTCGGCGCTTTGACATCTAAGCCTTATGCGTATCGCGCAAGGCCGTGGGAGCTGACGCAAACGGACAGCATCGATGTAATGGATGCGATGGGCAGTGCCATCCGCATCGATAGTCGTGGAGGCGAAGTCATGCGGATCGTGCCGCGCCTGCATGAGGGGATCAATGAGTCGTGGATTGGCGATAAGACGCGCTTTGCTTGTGATGGGCTGCGCGTGCAGCGGTTGGATACACCTTATGTGCGGGATAGCGAGGGGCGGTTGCAGCCTGCCCGCTGGGATGAGGCGCTTGGCGTTATTGCGGCGCGGCTTAAGAACGCGCAGCCCTCGCGCGTTGCGGCGCTGGCAGGCGATTTGGTGGATTGCGAGGCTCTGTTCGCGATGGGGCAACTTTTGGACAAGATGGATGTTGGTAACCGCGATTGCAGGCAGGACGGCGCGATGTATGACACAAGCGTTCGTGCGGGCTATGTGATGAACACGCCTATCGCTGCGATTGAAAAGGCTGACGCTGTTTTGCTGGTGGGGGTGAATCCTCGCACGGAAGCCACGATGGCGAATGCGCGGCTGTATAAGCGCTGGCGGCGCGGTGGCATGGTCGTTGGGGTGATCGGGCAGGCGGCGGATTTGGGTTATGCTTATGAGCATGTCGGCTATTCGCCTGTTGCCTTGCGCGATGTGATGGATGGCAAGCATGCGTTTGCCAGCGTTTTAAAGGCGGCCAAAAATCCCATGATCATTGTGGGCGCGGGCGCTTTGGCGCGTGGCGATGGCGAGGCTATTCATGCAGCGGCAAGGGAGCTGGCTGAAAGTTTTGGCATGATCCGCGAGGACTGGAACGGATTTAACGTGCTGCAGCACGCGGCGGCGCGTGTCGGCGGGCTTGATCTTGGCTTTGTGCCGCAGGGGCAATACGCCATGGGGACGCGCTCTATTCTGGCGGCGGCGCAGGGCGGGCGGCTGGATGCGCTTTACCTTTTGGGCGCGGATGAGATTGATAGGACGCACCTTGGCAAGACGTTTGTGATCTATCAAGGCCATCATGGGGATCATGGAGCTGAGCGAGCCGATGTGCTTTTGCCCTCTGCGGCTTATACGGAAAAAGACGGGACGTATGTGAATGGGGAAGGCCGCGTTCAGCGCGCACGCCGCGCTGTGCCGCCTGTGGGTGAGGCGATGGAGGACTGGGCGATCATTGCAGCTTTATCGCGGGCGCTGGCGCGTCCGTTGCCTTATGAAACGCTGGTGGATATGCGTGGCGCGATGGTTGCCAAGCATCCTCATCTGGGGCGGATGGAGGCTGTTCCTGTGAACGCGTGGCAACCGTTTGGCAAGGGGGGGACGTTGTCATTGCAGGCGTTTGGCGAGGCTGTGCCGAATTATTATATGACCAACGCGGTCTGTCGCGCGTCTCAAACCATGGCGGCCTGCACCGCCGCGATCCTGCCGTTGCAGCAGGCAAAGGAGGCCGCGTATGGATGACCTGATGACAACGTATCTTCGGCCTCTTTTTTGGATGCTTTTGGGCATAGGCGGGATTTTGGCCGTGGTGCTGGGCGGGACCGCGTACCTGACCTATGCCGAGCGCAAGGTTTTGGGCGCGATCCAACTGCGCAAGGGGCCGAATGTCGTGGGGCCTTTTGGGTTGCTGCAACCCATGGCCGATGGCCTGAAGGTGATGTTTAAGGAAACGATTATTCCGACGCAGGCAAACGTGTTTTTATTTATCGCCGCGCCTGTCATGACGTTTCTATTGGCGCTTTCGGCGTGGGCGGTGATCCCGTTCGATGCGGGGCTTGTTCTGGCGAATATCAATGTCGGTGTTTTATATGTGTTGGCGATTTCATCGTTGGGCGTTTACGCGATTATTATTGCGGGGTGGGCATCAAACTCGAAATACGCGCTTTTGGGCGGCCTTCGCAGCGCCGCGCAAATGGTGTCGTATGAGGTGTCAATTGGTTTGATCATCGTGACGGTGCTGTTGCAGGCAGGTTCGCTTAATTTAAGCGAAATTGTCGAGGCGCAAAAGGATGGTTGGTACATTTTTTCACTGCTGCTGCCGATGGCTGTTTTGTTTTTTGCCTCGGCGCTGGCCGAGACAAACCGCAGTCCTTTTGATTTGCCCGAAGGCGAATCTGAGTTGGTCGGTGGGTTCAACACGGAATACTCGGCCATGATCTTTGCGTTGTTCTTTTTGGGCGAGTACGCGAACATGATTTTGATGAGCGCGATGACGACGATTTTGTTTTTGGGCGGTTGGTTGCCGCCTTGGACTGCGCTGGGCTTTGTGCCTGGCTTTGTGTGGTTCGCTTTGAAAATCGCTTTGTGCCTGTTTGTCTTTTTGTGGGTGCGCGGCACGCTGCCGCGTTATCGCTATGATCAACTGATGCGGATCGGCTGGAAGTTTTTCCTGCCGCTTTCGCTGCTGTGGGTCGTCGTTGTGGCCACGGTGAAGATGCTGGCGGGGGGCGCATGATGAACAAAGCGTTGATCACGCAACGGATGCGCACTTGGCTGGGGCTGGATATACTGGCGGGTATGGCGCTGACATTCCGTTATATCTTTAAGCCGAAAGTCACGATCAATTATCCGTATGAAAAGGGACGGATCAGTCCACGCTTTCGCGGTGAACATGCTTTGCGCCGCTATGCTGACGGGACGGAGCGGTGCATCGCGTGCAAGCTGTGCGAGGCTGTGTGTCCTGCGCTGGCCATTACGATTGAGGCAGGCGTGGCTCAAGATGGCTCGCGCCGCACCACGCGCTATGACATCGATATGACAAAGTGCATTAATTGCGGCCTGTGCCAAGAGGTTTGCCCCGTGGGCGCGATTGTCGAAGGCCCCAACTTTGAATACGCGACATGGACGCATGAGGAGCTTTTGTACGATAAGGATCGGCTTTTGGATAACGGCGACAGGTGGGAGACAGTCCTTGCCGCGAACCTTGAGGCGGATAGGGGGCGGGGATGATCATAGGTGCGTTGTTTTATCTGTTCGCTCTTGTGTTGATCGCTTCGGCGGTGGCGGTGGTGAGTGTGCGCCAACCGGTGAATGCTGTTCTGTTTCTGATCCTGTGTTTTTTCAATGCGGCGGGGTTGTTTGTATTGCTGGGGGCAGAGTTTTTAGCGTTCATCCTGCTAATCGTTTATGGCGGCGCGGTGGCCGTGTTGTTCTTGTTTGTTGTGATGATGTTGGATGTGAAGGGCGACGTGCCGCGCCTGCCATTGAAGCGGTTTTTGCCTCTGTCTTTGGGTGTGGGGGCGGTGCTGCTTGTTCAGGTTGTGATCATGGCCGCGTTCTGGCCGGAGGCACACGCCGTCACCAGCGTTGCTGCGGATAGTGAAAACACAAAGGCTTTGGGGCGCGTTTTGTACACGGACTTTATTTATCCGTTTCAGGTGTCGGGCTTGGTGTTGCTGACGGCCATGATCGGCGCAATTGTGCTGACGCAGCGGGAGCCTCGCGGAACAAAGCGGCAGAATGTGCAAGCGCAACTGGATCGTCGCGCTGAGGATGTTGTGACGCTGCGTCACGTTGAAAGCGGAAAGGGGGCGTTGTGATGGGAAATCTTTTCGTGATTGGTCTTGGGCATTATCTGGCGCTGGCGGGGCTGTTGTTCGTTGTCGGTCTGATGGGCGTTGTGATGAATCGTCGCAATGTGATTGTATGGCTGATGTCGATTGAAGTCATGCTTCTTGCCGCCACGCTGAATCTTGTGGCGTTTTCGCATTTTAGCGGTGGGATCGCGGGGCAGGCTTTTGCGATGATCGTTTTGACTGTCGCGGCGGCGGAATCCGCCATCGGCCTTGCCATTCTGGTCGTAGCGTTCCGTCATCGCGATGAGATTGCCGTAAGCGGCTTAGCGGATTTAAAGGGATAGGCGCATGAGCATGACAAGCCTTATCGATAGCGCTGTTGTTTTCCTGCCTTTGCTTGGCGCGGCGTTGGCGGGGGTCGCTCCAATCGTCATTCCGGCGAAGGCCGGAATCCAGAGCGCCGTGTCCACGGCGCATAAGAGTCTTATGCCGCGCGGACGCGCGGCGCTGGATCCC
>DYNT01000022.1:0-1565 GCA_020720905.1 Micavibrio aeruginosavorus | reverse complement strand
GCGGGGATGACAAGGGAGAGGGTGGGAACGATAAAAAACAAAATGGGATGCCAGCCTTCGCTGGCATGACAGGTAGGATAAAGCTTTTCGCCGATCTCTTCGCTCAAGTTGTGACGTGCGGAGCGATGCTGATTGCGGCGGCGCTGGCGGTTTTTATTTTTATCGATGTCGCGTTTGGCGCGGGCGGGGCGCGGATGCATGTTCTTGCGCCGTGGTTTGCGATGGGCGGGGTGAAGGCCAACTGGGCGCTGCGCTTTGATACGTTGACGGCGCTTATGGTGATGGTTGTCACAAGCGTCTCGGCCATGGTGCATTTTTATGCAGTGACGTACATGAAGGGCGATAAGGGCGTGCCGCGCTTTATGGCGTATCTATCCCTGTTTACGTTTTTTATGTTGATGCTGGTGAGTGCGGATAATCTGTTGCAGTTGTTCTTTGGGTGGGAGGGGGTCGGCCTTTGTTCCTATCTGCTTATTGGGTATTGGTATGAAAAGCCCGCTGCCAGCCGTGCAGGGATGAAGGCTTTTTGGGTCAACCGGATTGGTGACTTTGGATTCTTGCTTGGTATCTTTGGCTGCTATCAATTGTTTGGATCGCTTGACTTTGATGTGATTTTTAAAAACGCGGCGCAGGCGGTTGGCCAAACCTATGCCGTGGGCGATCATGCGTGCCCCGCATTGACGGCGATTTGCTTGTTGTTGTTCGTGGGCGCGATGGGGAAATCGGCGCAGCTTGGCCTTCATGTCTGGCTGCCCGATGCGATGGAGGGACCGACGCCTGTGTCGGCGCTTATCCACGCGGCAACCATGGTGACGGCGGGCGTGTTCATGGTGGCGCGGTTATCGCCGCTCTTTGAGCTTGCGCCCACGGCGCTGGCCGTGATTGCCATCGTGGGCGCTGTGACGGCTGTGGTGGCGGCTTCTATCGGCCTCACGCAGTTCGATATGAAGCGCGTGATCGCTTATTCGACGATGAGCCAGCTGGGCTCTATGTTTTTTGCCGCTGGCGTGTCGGCCTATGGCGCATCGATCTTTCATTTGGCCACGCACGCTTTTTTTAAGGCGCTGTTGTTCCTTGCGGCGGGCAGCGTCATTCACGCGCTGGGCGGGGAGCAAGACATGCGCAAGATGGGCGGCTTGTGGCGCAAGATGCCCGTGACCTATGCGCTGATGTGGATGGGCTCGCTGGCGCTGGCGGGCATAGGGATTGAAGGCGTGTTTGGCTTCGCAGGGTTTTACTCTAAGGACATGATTTTAGAGGCTGCCTATGCTCATGGGTCTTGGTATGGGCGCGTGGCCTATGGCCTTGGCTTGATGACGGCGTTTATGACGGCGTTTTATGCGTGGCGGTTGATCGTTCTGACGTTCCATGGCGCGGCGCGTTACGATAAACATACGGCGGCGCACGTTCATGAATCGTCGTGGTGGCTGTTGGGGCCGCTTGTGCCTTTGGCTTTGAGCGCTGTGTTCGCGGGTTTTGTGGGGCATGATTGGTTTGCCACGGCGTGGCCCGTGCGCGAAGGCGCGGTTGTGCCGGAAGCGGCCAAGCTTGCGCCGTTTGCGCTT
>DYNT01000177.1 GCA_020720905.1 Micavibrio aeruginosavorus | reverse complement strand
TGAAGTCAATGTTTCTGACTGTCAATTGCATGCCCGCCTTGCTGTTTTGCTTGGCTTTGTCGCTTAGGCCGCTCAGTTCGTTTTCAGGAATGCGAGCCTCATAAAGGGCGCTCCAGCGCTCCATCCCTGTTTGATCCTGATTGCGATTAAAGGATGTCACGCGCCAATCCGCCTTGATCATATCGCCTATGGCTTTGGTCATCGCGGCGCGCATTGTTCCTGCGGTATTGTTGGTGACGGCAGCCTCAACGGACAACATAACCTGCGCCGTTTTTGTTGTGACCCATTGCTCGGCGGATAGATTGAAAACAACCGAATCGTCCGGCTTGGCTTCTTCGGCGCGGGCGACAGGCGCGCCAAGACCAACAGTAAGACCAAAAACCATCATCAGAGCAACAAGTGTACGTTTCATGGGGGCGTCTCCTTTGTTAGAAGTTGTTAGAAGTCAAGGTCAGCATAGTTTTTGGGTGGCATCAAGCCTGCAATATGATCGCCCAGAAGAGAGCGAAACGAAGGCCGAGATTTAATGCGTGCATACCAGTCTTTGACAAGCGGATGACGATCCCACGGCATATCATTCAGATAGTCAATGCATGATATTTGCCCAGCCGCCGCCAGATCGGCCAGTGTGAGGTCGTCTCCGGCCAGCCAGTTCCTGCGCTCCACCAACCAACTGATGTAATCCAGATGTGCGTGGATATTCTGATATCCTATCCGCAGCAAGACGCTGTCCGGCTCACCGCCGCCTTGCAGGCGTTTTAAGGCCTTTTCGCCAACGATCAGGCTCGTGCTTTCGGTGTACATTTTATGCTCAAACCAATGAACCAGCCGCCGGACTTCGGCGCGGCTTAGGGGGTCTGAACCCAGCAAGGTTGGTTCGGGAACCGTCTCTTCTAAATACTCGCCAATGGCGGTGGCCTCGGTTAGGGAGGCCACTGTCTGGTCATCTTGGTTGATGACAAGCGTTGGCACATCCCCAGCCGGAGAAAGCGCCAGATAGTCTGGTCTTGGTGCCCACGGCTTTTCTATAACGGTTTCAAACGGGATTTTTTTCTCCGCCAACGACAGCCGAATGCGCCTTGAAGAAGGGTCAAGCGGATGGTGATGAAGGCGATAGGTGAGGGACATAAAGGCTATCTCTCTTTAGAAATAAGGTTCGTGGCTGCGCCACGCATAGCCCGTAAGGGCGAAGGCTGGTGGGCCCGGTAGGACTTGAACCCCTGCGTCCGCGTAGCGGCGCAAACATGGAAGACTAGCCAATTAGCGTGGTGGGCCCGGTAGGACTTGAACCTACGACCAAACCGTTATGAGCGGTTCGCTCTAACCAACTGAGCTACAGGCCCCACGTGCCAACAGACGTTGCACCAGCAATTGATAAACCATCTTGAAGCTAAAGAAAACGGTTCATTGCAAATTTTTATGCTTAACGTGATCGAGGCCAGGGCTAGGAATTCGGGTTAAAAAATCACCCTCTCCTTGCGGGCTTGACGCCGAAGGGCGTCGAGCCCGCAAGGAAAGGGTGGTTTTCGTGCCCTTGTTAACCCGAGTTCGGAGCCCTATGATCGATGCTTAGATTTGTTCATAATTCGTTAGGAAAGTACGTGAGATAAATAAGATGCTTTGAAGGGTGAGTCGATGGTCGTACCAACGCTTTCTCCTCCTCAACACTTGTTAGAAAATCCACATCGGTTTTCTATCGGGCTGTAGGTGGAATGTTGCAGGTCTGCAACGTGGGCGTTGGCAAACGTAATCAAAGTCTTTTCCCCAAGAAGTCATAAGAAAATGATGTTGACTCTTTTTTAGAGTATCAACATCATTATAACTCTCTACTCTAATCAGGAGGTCACTATGCCTGCAGCTAAGAAAAAGGCTCCCGCCAAAAAGGCGACAGCCGCTAAGAAACCCGCCGCTAAGAAAACAACGGCGAAGAAGAAGTAAGTCACCGCTGCCGCAAGGCAGTGATGAAAACTTTTAAAAAATCCCTGTTCATAAGCCTCGCGTTTGCAGGCCGTTTGAACAGGGATTTTTGTTTGTGTTGGAGAGCTATAGCTGACCCTTAAGAATGTCGTAATCATCATAGTAGAGGACTCATTTTTGCGTCCCCAGTAATTTTAGTGAGTTAGGGTATGTTTTGGCGGCTGGCGGGGTAACAAAAAATATTTTCTGAG
>DYNT01000176.1 GCA_020720905.1 Micavibrio aeruginosavorus | reverse complement strand
CCGGAGCTGTCATCGTTAAAGGACGCGGCAAAGGCGGTCATGTGTTGGTCAAAATGAACGGCAGACAAGCTACCGTGCCGTCTCACGGCGACACCGATTTTGATCCAGAGTTTTTGGATGATATTTGCAAGCAGCTCGGAACACGGCTGCGGGAGACTCAACGATGAATATGGCATATCCGGTAACCTTAAAACAGTATGCAAACGGACAGATCGGCGCATTTTTTCCAGATGTTCCCGAGGCAATTACCGCCGGAGCCACGGAGGCAGAAGCTGTAGAAAATGCGCAGGACGCTTTAATCGTCGCCTTCTCAGGCTATCTCGATTCCGGTCGGCCGTTGCCAAAGCCTGGTAGAGCCAAACGTGGACAGGCCGTTATTTCACTGCCGCCGCGCGCTTCGCTCAAGCTCTCTATCCATCAGGCCATGATCAAACAGGGCATCACCCAGGCCCAGCTTGGCGAGCGGCTCGGTATCGACGGCAGACAGATACGCCGCATCCTCAATCTTGACCACGAATCCCGCCTCTCTCAGCTTGAAGCCGCACTTGCCGCCCTCGGTCTGCGGGTATCGGTGCGCATCACCAAAGCCCCTCCTCCCGTCGCCCGCGCCTTACCCAGCATAGTATAGATCAACACGAGTATTTAGGGGCCGTTAAAAAATTGGTATTTTTTCCATTTTTTTACGGCCCCTTATGCCGTTCACGAACCTAAAAAATCTAAGCCCGAACTACCACTGTCGTTGGTATTGATAGCAACGGTGCACATGGCGAACCCTACTGAAAACGGTATTGTAGTATTTTCCAAGTCCCTTATGCCCTCCATTGTGGAGGACATAAGAGGACTCCCCGCTTGCCCTTGACTTATTCTTATTTTTTTCTTATATTTTTGCCATGAACAGCATAGAATGGACAAGCAAGGCGAGCAAACAGCTACGCAAAATAAAGGATTCAAAAACACGCAAGGCCGTTTACCTTGAGTCACAATCCTTATCCACATTCCCTGACTGTGCGCATATCAAAAAGCTGACAAACCACACATATCCCTACCGGCTCCGCATCGGCGACTACCGGGTATTTTTCACCTTTGACGGCGAAGTCCGCATCGTCTTTATAGAAGAGGTCAAGAAACGCAATGAACACACCTACTAACCATCAAATAATCAATGACGCCAACGGGTTACCGGCCTTTGTCATGGTTCCATACGCGGAATATGTGCGCCGATACGTAAGCGAACACGACCTCATCCCCAACGAGGTTGTGGGAAAGATCATCATGGATGAAATGACTCCAGCAAAGGCGTGGCGCGAGCATCTCGGTCTCACCCAAGCCGAGGTCGCCGCACGCGCCGGTATGACCCAGTCCGCCCTGTCGCAAATTGAATCCGGCGAGCACAAGGCTCGTAAAGCGACACGAAAAAAACTTGCGGCAGCCCTTGGAATAACCTTGGAACAGCTTGCGTAACCAGCCTTGGCAGACTTGAGGGCACCTTGAGTTGACGACGCATCACCAAAGCCCCTCTTCCTCCCGTCGCCCGCGCCTTACCCCGCATAGCATAACCAACCAACACAAACCTTTATGACGACCTCCGCCACCATCGAAACCATCCGCGCCCGGGCCGCCCGTTTCGCCCATGACTTTTCCCGGTCAAGCTATGAGATGGGCGAGGCGCAAAACTTCATTCGCGGCCTCTGCGAAATCTTTGAGCTGCCGGTGCTCAAAGCGGTCAGTTTCGAGCATCGGGCCAGAAAGTTAGGCGGCAGTCATGGCCGGATCGATGGTTTTTTCCCCGGCCTGCTCCTTATCGAGATGAAATCCACCGGCAAGGACCTGGCATTGGCCTACGAGCAGGCCACCGGATACCTGCCAAACCTTCCTGCCGTTGAACTCCCCCGCTATATCCTGGTCAGTGACTTTGTCCATATCCATCTCTACAACTGCGAGAGCCACGGCGAGCCCCTGTGTTTTCCCCTGGCTGATCTGCCCAAACATATCGACTCGTTTCTCTTTCTCGCTGGCTATAAAAGTGTCAGCAATTCCCGATATGGGCGAATCTCAGCCTTGAAGATCGCCATTTTTACTTCTCTTTCTTGCTGAGTCGCCTTGCACATAATTTTTCATGGCTGCGGGGCTGTCTCATAGCTTACACTGAAGAAAAAACGGCCAAAAACCGT
>DYNT01000021.1 GCA_020720905.1 Micavibrio aeruginosavorus | reverse complement strand
CGTCCGTTTTGATGGGTTAGGGAACAGATTATTAATTCCAGAAGATCCTGCGTCATTGCGAGCGACCAACGGGAGCGCGGCAATCCATCTCCTGTCGTTCCCCTCCTTGATCTTGTTTGCAATTAAAGGGCGGGATCACCACGGCTCCTTAAAGGGGTCTCGCGATGACGGCAGGAAAAAGGACGGAACAAATTGGTTCAGTCCTTTCAAACTTGATGAAGCGATATACCAATGCTCAAGCGCCGGAAAAAATACAAGTGGGTGGGGCAGCTCTTTTGGTCGCTGATCGGGGCTGCCTTGGTGGGGTATTTCCTGTATCATACCGTGCAGGGCGACCGTGGCTGGTTCGCCATGTTGCGCGTTCAAAACGAAATTAAAATCGGTGAGGCGAATCTGGCCCGTTTGACAAAAGAGCGGGAAGAGTTGGAACACCGCACGCAGTTATTGCGTGATAAAAGTATGGATCCCGATTTGCTGGATGAAAAAGCGCGTGAGCTTTTAAATTATTCCAAGCCTAATGAAATCATTATCCTAACGCCAAAGGATAAATCACCAGTATCGTCTAAGACTCCGTGATATTTTGTTGCACTGCACACTCAGGGGTTTGCTTTTTTGGGCAGGAGCCTTTAATTCCTTTACTTGTGCATAAGTTATAGTCCGTCCGCTTGAAAACCCGAAAAATTTTTCTCCGCCAAGCCACATAACCTAAAAGGAAACAGGTCTCCGCGGCCAAAAAGTTTTCGGGTTTTCAAGTTGACGTAGTATATATAGACCCAAAACAGGCCAAGAGTTGGTTTTCTTCTCTCAGAAAACCAACTCTTGAAGTGAATGGGTTATAGTTTTGGAGCTTTAATGAGCCATAGGAAACAAGACATGAAATTTTCCGCCCGTCTTAAGACTGTCGAGTCACAAACCTCTGCCGCTCCCGCTTTGGATCTTGTCCGCGCATGGCGAGAGATGCTGCTGATCCGCCGCTTTGAGGAAAAGGCCGCGCAACTGTACGGCATGGGGCTGATCGGCGGTTTTTGCCATCTGTATATTGGCGAGGAAGCCGTGACGACGGGCGTGCTGTCGGCCATGCGTCCAGAGGATTCCTGCATCACATCCTACCGCGATCATGGGCAAATGCTGATGATGGGCATGGATCCCAAGGGCGTGATGGCAGAGCTGACGGGGCGTATCGGCGGCTATTCCAAAGGCAAGGGCGGCTCGATGCATATGTTCAGCGTTGAGAAACATTTTTACGGCGGCCACGGCATTGTGGGGGCTCAGGTTCCCATTGGCACGGGGCTTGCCTTTGCCCATCGTTATAAGAATGACGGCGGCGTCTGCGTGACCTTTATGGGCGACGGCGCGACCAATCAGGGGCAGGTGTACGAAAGCTTTAACATGGCGGCTTTGTGGAAGTTGCCCATCGTGTACATCATCGAAAACAACCAATACGCGATGGGAACGGCCAGAAAGCGTCATGCGGCAGGCGATCAAAGCCAGCGCGGTGAGGCCTATGGCATTCATGGCCATAAAGTCGATGGCCAGAATGTCTCGCAGGTTTATGCAGCGGCTCTTGAGGCTATCGAACAGGCGCGCTCCGGCAAAGGCCCTGTCTTGTTAGAGATGGATACGTACCGCTATCGTGGCCACGGCATGTCTGATCCCGCCAAGTACAGGACGAAGGAAGAAGTCGATCAATGGAAAGATCAACGCGATCCCATTGAAACGCTTCGCGCAAGGCTTTTGAAGGATAAGTTGGCATCAGAAGAGAACCTGAAGAGCATCGAAAAAGAGATCAAAAAGATCGTGACCGATGCCGCCACCTTCGCGCAAGAAAGCCCCGAACCCGATCCGTCCGAATTGTACACGGACGTTTTGTCTGACGCATCAATTTAAGGGAAAAGGATTTTATTATGACCATTGAGATTTTGATGCCTGCCTTGTCGCCCACGATGACCGAAGGAACTTTAGCGCGTTGGGTCAAAAATGAAGGCGATAAAGTCTGCAGCGGCGATGTGATTGCGGAAATCGAAACCGATAAGGCGACGATGGAAGTCGAAGCCGCTGATGAAGGCGTGATTGGCAAGATCCTTATCCCCGCTGGATCGCAAGGCGTGGCGGTGAATACGCCCATCGCGCTTTTGCTGGAGGAGGGCGAGGATAGCGCCGCTTTGGATCAGCATCAAAGCAAAACCGCGCCTATGGCTCCTGCCACTGAATCTGCATCCGCTCCCGCCGTTGTTTCTTCATCGCCTGTTTCCGCTCCGGTTGCTGACGATAAGACTTATGCTCATTACAAAACGCTGACGGTGCGCGAAGCCTTGCGCGAAGCGATGGGCGAGGAAATGCGCCGTGATGAAAACATCGTTTTGCTGGGTGAGGAAGTGGCCGAGTACAACGGCGCGTATAAAGTCTCGCAAGGTTTGTGGGATGAGTTTGGCGACAAGCGCGTGATCGACACGCCTATTACCGAGATGGGCTTTGCAGGGCTTGGCGTTGGCGCGGCCTTTGGCGGCCTTACGCCGATTGTCGAGTTTATGACGATGAACTTTGCCATGCAGGCGATTGACCAGATCGTCAACTCTGCCGCCAAGACGCGCTATATGTCGGGCGGTCAAATGGGTTGCCCCATCGTGTTTCGCGGCCCCAACGGCGCGGCGGCACGCGTGGCGGCGCAGCATTCGCAGTGCTATGCCAGCTGGTACGCGCATATTCCAGGCCTTAAAGTCATTGCGCCTTATGACAGCGCGGATGCCAAGGGGCTTTTGAAAAGTGCGATCCGTGATCCTAACCCCGTTATTTGCCTTGAGCATGAGATGCTCTATGGCCAAAGCTTTGAGCTGCCCGATGATGAGGACTTTACGGCTCCCCTCGGCAAGGCTCGGATTATGCGTGAAGGTAGCGATGTGACCATCGTGGCGTTTTCGCGTATGGTAGGCCATGCGTTAGAGGCGGCCGAGGCTTTGGTCGCCGAAGGCATATCGGCGGAAGTCATCAACATGCGCACGTTGCGTCCTTTGGATACGGACACCATCGTGCAAAGCGTGATGAAGACCAACCGCCTTGTGGCGGTTGAGGAAAGCTGGCCGTTTGCGGGCATTGGCGCGGAAATTGCGGCGCAGATGATGGAGCATGCGTTCGATTATTTGGATGCGCCGATGGTGCGCGTGCATGGCGCGGATGTACCGATGCCCTACGCCGCCAATTTGGAAAAGCTGGCGCTGCCTCAACCTTCGGACATCATCGAAGCCGTTCGCACAGTCTGTTATAGAAAGGCGGCTTAATGTGAAGTTCCCTCCCCCTTGCGGGGAGGGTTAGGGAGGGGGGCGTGACACTAAGCTAAAGGCTATCCGGTCAGGATTAAACCCCGATCATGAGTGGCTCAGTCGCTCTCCCCCCCACCTAGCCTCCCCCGCGAGGGGGGAGGGAATAAAGAAGGCTCTCTTCAAAAAGGAGAGGAACAATATGCCACCAGCCTTTGGCGGGATAGGTATTTAAGGAGACTATAGATTATGGGATTACCTGCAAAAGACCGCATCATCGCAAGCCCTCTTGCCAAACGCATGGCCGAGCAAAAGGGCGTTGACCTGCGCCTCATCACCGGATCGGGGCCGAATGGCCGCATCGTTCGCGCCGACGTGGAAAGCGCGGACGTGGGCCGTTTGTCCCTTGTGGCTGCGCCCATCACGGGCGAGACTCCCTATGACGCGATTCCCAACAGCGGGATGCGCAAAACGATTGCCAAGCGTTTGTCCGAATCCAAGCAAACCGTTCCGCATTTCTACCTATCGGTCGATTGCGAAATTGACGAACTTCTGGCGCTTCGCGTCGCGGCGCATGAAACGTCCGGCAGTAAAATCTCCGTCAACGATTGCGTGATCCGCGCCGTGGCGCTGGCTTTGAAAAAAGTGCCCGATGCCAACGCCAGCTGGACGAACGATGCTATCTTGCGCTATCGCCGCGCCGATATTTCTGTGGCCGTGGCCACGCCGTCGGGTCTTATTACGCCGATTATCAAGGGCGCTGAAACAAAGTCCCTTGCCGCGATTTCGGCGGAGATGAAAGACCTTGCTGCGCGTGCCAAGGACGGTAAGCTTCGCCCTGATGAATATCAGGGCGGTGGCTTTACAATCTCTAACCTTGGCATGTTTGGCGTGCGCGACTTCGCCGCCATCATCAATCCGCCACAGGCTTGCATTCTGGCCGTTGGCGCGGGTGAGCAACGTCCCGTTGTGAAGAATGGCCAACTGGCTGTTGCCACTGTGATGCCCTGCACGCTATCCGTCGATCATCGCGCGGTCGATGGCGCGGTGGGCGCTCAGTTCCTCGCGGCCTTCAAAACGCTGATCGAAAAACCTTATGGGTTGGTGGTGTGAAATAAAGAAAGTCCCTCTCCCCTTGCGGGAGAGGAAGCAAAATCTTAGGCTTGCGTAAAGCAAGTCTTAGATTTTGCAGGTGAGGGGTTACGGTCGTTTTGATGCGAACCCCTCCCCGAAAACACTTCATGTTTTCGACCCTCCCGCAAGGGGAGGGTGGTTTATAAATTGAGGAATCCATGCTTCGTCTTATTCTTCCCGACACACGTTATCTGGCCTCGTACCTTGCGGCGATGAGGGAGGGTTTTCGCATTGGCATTCGCGATATTCCCCCTGAAGAGGAAATTCAAAAGATTGAGCAAGACCCTTTTGACCATTTGGAAGGGATCAACAGTCAAGGTGGTTTTTTTACGCCTCCCGATGGGATTGAGCGCAAGCGCGTGCCTTATAACGATTATTGGCTTGTTAATGAGACGGATTTTATCGGCGCGATCAGTCTTCGTTATGAGCTGAATGACTTTCTTGAAGTACATGGCGGCCATATTGGCTACGGGGTGCGTCCCTCCATGATGCGGCAAGGTTATGCAAAGAAGATGCTGGCGTTGGGTCTCTTAAAAATGAAGGCGCTTTGCATCGAGCGCGTTTTTGTTACTGCGGATGATGACAATCCCGCCTCATGGAAAGCAATTGAATCGAATGGAGGCGTTCTCCTTGACAAAGCTCCTTCGATTTTTCACGAGGGACACGTAAGGCGTCGGTATGCAATTAATATAAAGGATTAACGCATGGAACACACCGTAGAAAAACGTCTGCAAGCTATTGAAGAGCGCAATGCGCGGGTTGAGTTTGATAAAGCGTGGGAGGTTAGCTGGACGCGGTGTTTCGCCATTCTCGTCGTGACGTATGTTGTCGTGGCGCTTGTGCTCACGCGCATTCATCCTGAAGGCGCATGGATCGACGCGATCATCCCGTGCTTTGGCTACATTCTCTCAACGCTCTCTTTGCCGCCGATCAAGGCGTTTTGGATTAAAAGGAAAACAAAGGAAAACTCATGACAACTTCGGACATCATTATTATCGGCGGGGGGCCTGGTGGCTACGTCACGGCCATTCGCGCCAGTCAGCTGGGCATGAAGGTTACGCTGGTTGAGGCCAACCATCTGGGCGGCATTTGTCTGAACTGGGGCTGCATCCCGACGAAGGCCTTGCTGCGTAGTGCCGAGATTGTCACGAACATCAAACACGCCGCCGATTATGGGATTCAGGTCAAGGACTTCTCCTTCGATCTTAAGAAAATGGTTGAGCGTTCTCGCGGCGTGTCGGCGCAATTGTCGGCGGGCGTCAAACACCTCCTTAAAAAGAACAAGGTTGAGGTCATCGATGGCTTTGGCAAGCTGCTGGGCAAGGGCAGGGTGGAAGTCACCAAGGACGGCAAGCGCATCGCGGAATTGTCGGCCAAGCATATCGTGGTGGCCACGGGGGCGCGGCCTCGCGTTCTGGCGGGGCTGGAGCCTGACGGCAAGCTGATTTGGACGTATAAGGAGGCGATGGTTCCCGATGCTTTGCCCAAATCGCTACTGGTTATCGGCTCTGGCGCGATTGGCATTGAGTTCGCCAGTTTTTATAACGCGCTGGGCGTGGCCGTCACGGTTGTCGAGGTGATGGATCGCGTGATGCCCATAGAAGATGAAGAGATTTCTGCCTTCGCGCATAAGGCTTTGGAAAAGCGCGGCCTAAAAATCATCACGAAGGCCACGGTCAAAAAGCTGGACAAGGCCAAGGACAGCGTGACCGCCACCCTTGAAAAGGATGGCAAGGTGAGCACGCAAACTTTTGACCGCGTGATTATGGCGGTTGGCATTGTCGCGAATATCGAGACCATAGGCCTAGAGAACACCAAGGCCGTGATCGAAAAAGGCCATATCAAAATCAACGCATGGAGCGCGACGGACGAGGCTGGCCTTTACGCCATTGGCGACGTCACCGCGCCGCCTTGGTTGGCGCATAAGGCTAGTCATGAGGGTGTGATTTGCGTTGAGAAGATCATGGGCGTGAAGGATGTTCATCCGCTTGACCTTGGCAACATTCCGGGGTGCACCTATTGCACGCCTCAGGTCGCCAGCGTTGGAATGAGCGAGGCGAAGGCCAAGGCCGCCGGTTATGACGTGCGCGTTGGGCGCTTTAACTTCATGGGCAATGGCAAGGCGATTGCGATGGGTGAGCCGGAAGGCATGGTCAAGACCGTGTTTGATGCCAAGACGGGCGCGCTTCTTGGCGCGCATATGGTTGGCGCCGAAGTGACCGAGATGATCCAAGGATTCACCCTTGGCCGCGCTTTGGAGACAACAGAGACCGAGTTGATGCACACGGTCTTCTCGCATCCCACCATTTCAGAATCCATGCACGAAGCGGTGCTGGACGCCTATGGCCGCGTTGTGCATATGTAATGCCAACGATCTCATGAGATGACTCAAACAAAAATAAACCGTCATCGCGAGGAGGGCCCCGCACTTGATGCAGGGGGACGACGTGGCGATCCATCGCATGAATGATCGAACAGGGACGATGGTGGATAATGCGGGCGATGGATTGCCACGGCCTCTACGAGGCCTCGCAATGACGGAAGGGGGGGCGTTTCATGCGTTCGTTGATATAAATGTCTTTATGCAAAGGCACAAAAAAAAGGGGGCTGTGCGCCCCCTTTTTTATCGTCGTTTTCTTCTGTTAGCGGCGCTCCCCTGTCAAGCTGAGCAGGAATTGAAACGCGTTGATGAAGTTGATGTAAAGCCCCAACGCGCCGATAACGGCAAGCTTGTTGTTGGCTTCATCGCCCCAGCTGGCGTTATAGGTCTGCTTGATCTTTTGCGTATCATAGGCCGTAAGACCGGTGAAGATGGCTACGCCTGCAATGGATACGATCCATTGCAACATGCTGGATCCCATAAACAGGTTGACCAACATGGCGATGAACAGCCCCATGACCCCCATCATCAAGAACGAGCCAAAGTTCGTCAGGTCTTTCTTGGTCGTATAGCCCCACAGCGCCATGCTGCTAAAGGTTGCGCCTGTGATGAAGAAGGCTCGTGCGACGCTTGCGCCCGTAAAGATCATGAAAATGGCCGCCATGGAAACGCCCATCGTGGCACAGAAGAGCCAGAACAGTGTTTGGGCTCTTGCCGCGCTCATGGATTCCAACTTGAAGTTGAGATAAAAGACAAAGCCCAGCGGCGCGAACATCGCAACCCATTTAAGCGGAGAGCCGAAGATAATCTGCGCCAGCGCCGTGTTGGCGACGACAAAGGCGATAAGCCCCGTCAGGGCAAGACCGCCCCCCATATAATTGAAGACGCGCACCATATGCGCACGCAGCCCTTGATCAAACGTCATGGCGCGGGTAGGCGCAGAAGTTGTTGGATTACGGAAGAATGGATCGACCATGGCGAAGGCCTTTCAAAAAAGTGAGTGATACAATGAATATGGGCGTCTTTTTCGTTTTTTCAAGAGAAATCGAAAGGCGTAAGGCGTAAGGCGTATCAATGGGTTGCAAAAGAAATAAGGATGTTTTGCCTTTTTGGTGGCGCATTTTTGCCCACTTTGTATGATGGTTAGGGGCGGCCACGTTGGATGCCGAATCCTTATGCCCTTCGTTTTTAAACAGGATGCTTGCTATGAAGATGTTATCCCTCTTTTTTCTGATCGCTTTGATGGTGTTGATCCCGTCTTTGGGGCAGGCCATGCTTTACCGCGAGCCGCCACCTCCTGTGCGCACGGGCTTGACGCCGATTGTTGCGGAAATCGGGCAGCAGTTGCAGGCGCTTGTGACGGGGGATTCCACTGTTGTTGATATTGAGCCAGAGGAGACTTTTGGAACGCGGGCGTTGGGGCTTGTCCTTAATACGTTTAAGCTGATCGGCAATGAAGGCAGCACGTTTCTTGATAATTTTGCCGCTTTGCCGCAATTGGCGACATGGCTCACCCAACAAGTAAGCGATCCGATTCTGCAAGCGCGGTGGCTTGATACAGGGGCTCTCTTATTACTGGTGATCGGAGGCTCTTTTGCGGCGGGCTGGTTGGCCGATTTATTCTTTGTGTCTTTGCGGCGGAAGATTTATCACGCGACCTTTAAATCGCCGTGGACGCGCTTTGGCGCGATTATGGGTTGGCTTGGGATTTCCCTTATCCCCGTTATTCTTTTCATTGCCGTTGCCCTCTTCCTGATTGACGCGCAAGAGCCTGCCAAGTTGGCGCGCTATATCGTGATGACGGTTGTGTATGCGCTGGCGCTGTTGCGTTTGGTGCGCGTTTTGCTGCGCTTTTTCCTTGCGCCGCGCGCGCTGTCTTTGCGCTTTTTGCCCATTACGACAGAGGTGGCCTTCACGATTCAAAGTTGGGTGACATGGCTGGCCTCGGTCATGGTGACGGGGTTCTTTATGGCTGAGATTGCCAAGACGGTCAAGGTTCCGGCTGCGGCGATTTCGGGCTTTACAAACCTTGTGGCTTTAATCGTTGTTGGCATGACGGTGACAGTGATTGTGCAAAAAAGAGCGGCTATTTCCGCGTTTATCCGTGGCGATCTTTCGGCGTCGCAGGCGCATGCCACGCTGACAGGCGGCATGCGTTTGTGGCTGGCGCGGACATGGCATGTCTTGGCCATCTTTTATCTGGCGGTGGGCTATATCGTAACGATGCTGGGCGCTGGCGGCGGGTTTGCCTTGCTGCAAAAGGGCACGATTGGCACGCTTTTGGCCATGCTTGTGATGCGCTTTTCTTTTTATTGGATTGCAAAGCTGACGCATCGAAGGGCCAACGCCGCCGTGAATGCAGGCCTTTACAGGCCTGTGTTGCGGATGTTGTTTAAAATTACGACGTGGGCCTTAGGGTTGGCGGCGATTGCGGCATCGTGGGGGGGCGATGTGCTTGCTCTTCTTTCTAGCCCGTGGGGGCAACGCGTTTTGGGTTCGCTTTTTTCAATCACCTCGACTCTGTTGGTCGTTGTTTTTGTTTATGAGCTTTTGCACAGAGCCATTGAGCGCAAGCTGAACAAACGCGATGCGCAGGGGCGCGTGGTTCAAGCCAATGCGCGGGCAAGAACGATTTTGCCGATGGTGCAAAAGGCCGCCATGATTATCTTGGGCGTTATTATTAGCCTTGTTGTTTTATCCGAAGTGGGCATCAACATCGCGCCTCTTCTGGCTGGTGCTGGCGTTCTGGGCGTTGCCGTTGGTTTTGGTTCCCAAACGCTGGTGAAGGATTTTCTGACAGGCCTTTCGATTATTCTTGAAGATAATCTGGCCGTTGGCGATTGGGTCACCATTGGCGGCAACAGGGGTGTTGTTGAAAACCTTTCCATTCGCACGGTGCGTCTGCGCGATGTGAATGGTTCGCTTCATATCATGCCGTTTAGTGCCATTTCGGTCATCACGAATGAATCAAAGATATTCTCTTATGCCATGATGGATGTTGGCGTTTCTTATGACAGTAATTTGGATCGCGTGATGGAGGTCATACGAAAAACGGGCGATGCGATGCAAGCTGATCCTGAGTTCCAAAAAACCATTCTTGAGCCCATCGAAGTGATGGGGGTTGAGGCTCTGGGCGATTCTTCCGTTGTGATCCGCAGCCGCATTAAGACAAAGGCTGGCAAGCATGCCATCCTTCGCCGCGCCTTTTTATTGGCCATCAAGAAGGCTTTTGATGCCGAAAAGATCGAGATTCCGTTCCCGACGGTCAAGCAGGTGAAGGTGAATTAAGGGGGGGCGTGCGCTTGTTTATAGTCCGTCCGCTTGAAAACCCGAAAAATTTTTCCCCGCCAAACCGCATAAACCAAAGAGAAACAAGCAAACGCGGCCAAAAAGTTTTCGGGTTTTCAAGTTGACGTAGTATACCTGAGTTCATAGCCCTAATCTTTTTGGGGAAATGCTTTGGGATGGTAACGCTTTATAAACCCCCTTGTGACTAAACTCTTCTCCAATCCTTTCTTGGCAGAAGGGGGGGGCTAGTGTTCACAACGGAGATAGGAAATGGCAAACAAACGTATTTTGGTTATCGGTGGTTCGGCGGCTGGCCCTAAGGCAGCGTCAAAAGCGCGGCGCATGGATGAACATGCCGATATCACGATCATTCAAAAGAGCGCCGATCTTTCCATGGCTTCGTGCGGCTATCCCTATTACATCGGTGGATTCTTCGATAATCGCGACATGCTGCTTTGCTCGCCCGCTGGCGTGGTGCGTGACAGCAATTTCTTTTTGAACGCTAAAAACATCAAAGCCAAGGTTCAAACCGAAGTTTTATCCATTGATCGCGTTCATAAGACCATCCATGTCAAAGATTTGAAAACAGGGCAGGAAGAAGATTTGCCTTACGATACCTTGATTTTAACAACGGGCGCGATTCCGACGCGACCACCCGTTGAAGGACTGGATCTTGATGGTATCACGACGTTGCAGTGCATCGAAGACGCCGACTATTTGCGCAAAATTCGTGACGAGAAAAAAGTCACCAAGGCTGTCGTGATCGGCGGCGGCTTGATTGGCATTGAAACGTGCGAAGCGTTGCAGCTGGCTGGCATTCAGACATCGATTGTCGAGATGATGCCTCAGTTTTTGGCCTTTCTGGATTGGGAGATAGCCAAGCTGGTGGAAAACCTTGTCCGCAGCAAAGGCGTCGATGTTCACACCGAAAACGGCCTTGCCGCTTTTATGGGGGAGGGCGGTAAGCTCACGGGCATCAAACTTAAAGATGGCTCTGAGATTCCTTGCCAGCTCGCCGTTTTGGCCATTGGCGTTAAGCCGAATAACAAGTTGGCCAAAGAAGCGGGGCTTGAGATTGGCGCGACGGGCGGCATTGCGGTTGATCATTATATGCAGACCTCTGATCCAGACATTTATGCGGCAGGCGATTGCATTGAGATTGATCATCTTCTAACGGGTCAGAAAGTTCATGCGCCTTATGGCGATTTGGCGAATTTGCAAGGCCGTGTCGCGGGTGAGAACGCTGTGATGGGCAATACCGTTACGTTTTCTGGCACGACGCAAACGGGGATTTGTAAAATCTTTGATTATGCGGCGGGCACGACGGGCTTGACTGAAAAAAGCGCTCGCAAAAACGGGTTCAAAGATATTGTGACGGTTGTCAACGCCAGCGCCGATAAACCAGGGTTCATGAACGGCAAGCTTTTAGTCACCAAGCTGGTTGCGGATCGCGTGACGGGTAAAATCTTGGGCGCGCAATGCGTGGGGCCTGGTGATGTTTCCAAACAAGTGGCCATTTGGGCCATGGCGATTATGGGGCGCTTGACGGTGACTGATATGGTCAATGCTGATTTGCCTTATGCTCCACCGTTTTCGCTGGCGCTGGATCACAGCATCGCGACGGCACACTTAATGCAAAACAAGATAAAAGGTCGTTTAAAAGGCATCGATGTGGCTGAGCTTAAGGCGAAACTTGATTCGGACAAGCCGCCCTTCCTTCTTGATGTGCGTGGAGAGGATGAGTTTGAGGCGATGCGCCTTGGCGTTGGTGAACTGCTGATCCCCTTGGGTGCTTTGCGTAAGCGTCTGGCTGAGGTTGATCAAGACAAGGAAAGGGAAATCGTTTGTTATTGCAAGATTTCCCTTCGCGGCTATGAAGCGGCTCTGGTGTTAGAGGCCAACGGTTGGACAAACGTACGTGTTTTAGAAGGTGGCCTGATGGCTTGGCTCTATCCGCGTGAGAAATAAAACCGATCACGAACGCCCTGCTTTTCTGTCTCATAACCCTTTCGCTTAAGATTGATGGGGTCTATAAGGGCTGAAATGGATATCTATCTTCCCATCGCTGAAATGCCGATTAACGTCCTTTGGGTCTTGAGCCTTGGTGCGGTTGTTGGTTTTCTGTCCGGTCTGTTTGGCGTGGGCGGCGGCTTTTTGCTCACTCCGTTTCTGACTTTTATGGGCGTTCCGCCCACCATCGCTGTCGGCACACAATCGGCGCAATTGGCCGGAACAGGGCTTTCTGGGACACTGGTTCATTGGAAGCGGCGCAATGTTGATGTGCGCATGGGCTTTATCCTGACAGTCGGCAGCTTTCTGGGAACCGCCGTTGGCGTGCAGATTTTTAAATGGCTTAAACAAATCGGGCAAATCAACCTTGTGATTGTCATAAGCTATGTCACGCTTTTATCCGCCGTTGGGCTGATGATGTTTTTTGAAAGCGCCCCACGCCTGATTAAAAAAGAAACGCGAGTGAGGGCCGCCGTGCGCGTCGTGCCCAAAGAGGAACAGCCCCAAGGCCTAACCCAAGGGTGGGGGGCAGGGGGCTCTTTTGCCGTTGATTTTCATGCCTCTCATTTGCGCGTGAATGTGCTTTTGCCCATTGGGCTTGGTATCATCGGCGGGCTTCTTGTCGCGCTTCTAGGTGTGGGGGGAGGCTTTGTTTTGGTTCCCGCCATGATTTATCTTTTGAAAATGCCGCC